>NZ_JAVRHK010000079.1:0-611 GCF_031846585.1 Autumnicola musiva | reverse complement strand
CTAACATAAAGATCTTACCATCTTTTAATTGGATATGGGAAGTACGCATTTTAGTCTCTCCGTTTACCAACTGGTGCATCAGCTTCCATTTGTCATTATAGTCTTTACCTAAATATGTTCTTACGGGGATCGAAAAGAACCGAAAGCAAAAGGCCCTCTTTTCTTCATCGTAAGTTAAGCCGCAGACTCCCTCCATATTAAAGGGAAAAGCCATATCCCTCCTAAAGTTATTTATAGAGCGTTCACCACTCCAGTATTTCTCCCTGTTCTTTTTAAAAGCACTTAATATGATGCTATTCAGGTTGGTTAAGATGTTGGTGGGCATTTCTCCTTTAAAGCGATCGGAAACCAGCCGGTAGGTGGAATTGATCCGGGAGCGGTTTAGGATACCATGTTCATCTTTCTTTTCGTCAACCAATTTATATTTGATGCCTTCCGATAAGTAAAAGAACTCTTCGATCATCTCCTGTACATAAAGATGGGAGACAATAAGGTTGGCTGCCCTGTAGCACCGGTTCCTCCACAGGTAAAGCTTATCCATGGCCTCTTTACGTTCTTCTTTAGTGGGCAGGTCTATGAGTAACTGGAGCTTTCGGGTAAGTTTGAGCGTA
>NZ_JAVRHK010000078.1:0-615 GCF_031846585.1 Autumnicola musiva | reverse complement strand
TGTTAAGGCAAACCTTTGCCCCCAATCCGATAATTTAAGATATAAGATGACTCACGCGTTGTATATGCTGTACGCATTCAGTGAGTGCGGTTATCCACCTCACCATGCGGGTGTACAAGCACCCTCTAATATCAATATTCTAATCTACAATTAGTTCAATGCCTGCTTTCTCTGTCTTATATTTTATTTTGGTCATTAGATCATAATAGCTCCAGTTCCTAAGTACAAATGCTTCCTCTTTGGCTATTTCTATTTTCTCCTGTTGATCCAGTAAAATAAGTGTTCCTGCCTGATGTTTTATACAGAAGTCGATAAGCTTTCTGCTATAGAGATGCAGGCGATGGTTTACATAATTACGCTCCTTATCACGAAACCTTGCCAGGGCTTTCGTTTTTCTCTTGCGCCCTTTTCCTGATTTGCAATATTTAACGGCCTCGCGGGTTCTTTTTTCGGCGGCCTGTATCGCCAGCCTTCGATATAGAAATTCCTCCCTGGTACCAATAGTAAGCTTAGCCTTACCGATTTTTACCACAATAGGATATTCCAGGGACAAGGTAGCTTCTGCGATCACTTCGGGCCTAAGGCAATGCTTTTCTTTCTCAATTTCAAAGGTGG
>NZ_JAVRHK010000077.1:0-633 GCF_031846585.1 Autumnicola musiva | reverse complement strand
GAGTGTCTTCAATTACTACGATTGATCGATATCTACATCAAACAAAGCACGGGGTTGAAGAACAAACTGCATGGGGAGAAAGTGCTTGGCAAGCCTTCTAAAACGGTCTATCATTCCCTTAACCGAGCTTTAAAGAGTGTTCAGGCAGAGATCAAGGTACTAGAGACCCGACTCAATGAACTAGTAAAAGAGGAGCAACAGCAGCAGCTCACTTTACTAAAAAGTATTCCGGGAATGGGAAACAAAACAGCCATAATGTTGCTAGTTCTGACGGATGGTTTTTCCAACTTTGAAAATGCCAGGCAGCTGTGTTGCTACACGGGAATCACACCAACCATACGGGAATCTGGGAAAAGTGTGAGAGGTAAAAGTAGGATCAGCAAGGTAGGTAATTCCAAACTCCGGAACCTGCTATTCATGTGCAGTTTCACAGCCTGTAAACACAACAAAGCCTGCAAAGAGATCTACGAACGAATAATAGCCAAGGGAAAGAGCAAGAAACTGGCATTGATTGCAGTCTGTAATAAACTTCTTAAACAAGCTTTTGCGATCACGAAATCAGGCCTGCCTTATGATGAAAATTTTGTATCAAAAATAGGATAGTTTACTTGGAACTTAGCTCAGTTCTTTGTT
>NZ_JAVRHK010000076.1:0-643 GCF_031846585.1 Autumnicola musiva | reverse complement strand
TAAAGTTATGGGTGCACCGGGATCGTATCGAAAGGCCCAAGCATATTTATTTCTTCCTGCGAATGGTGATGAAAAGGGAATGTTATTCCTATTACACCCAGCCTAAAACGAAGTTTTTTAGAAGAGTCAATTCACTGGAGGGCTATGAGAACTATCAGGAATATATGCATGGCTATGATCCTGAAAAAGAAGATGAGCATGCAATCAATCAGGAAGCGGATCAAAAAGCCTTTGACCGGATCAAAAACGTGCTGCCGCTATTAGGTGATAAAAGAAAGCACCTGGTTGAACTTTGTTTAAAATACGGCTTCCAGTATAAAGTGATTGCCGGTGTTATGGTAACAAGCTGAAGTAAGTATCGAGGTAAAAAAGGCTATCCAGGATATTAAGAATATCATTCACTAGGGCATCACGCTTGAAGCCAAACAGCAACCTGTCACCACAATGAAGCTTCAGGGTCCCATGACCGAGGAACAGGAAAAGGTATTGCAGCTACGCTGTAAAAAGCAATATTCCTTTGCTGCTATTGCTGCTGAGCTGAACCTTTTCCCAAAGGGAAGTCCATGCATCATTTATGGCGGCCTATAAGCTGATGCAGGAGAAACACGAGCAGCAATTAAAATCAGCATGAGATGGCAAAGGA
>NZ_JAVRHK010000075.1:0-660 GCF_031846585.1 Autumnicola musiva | reverse complement strand
TGCGGTTATCGCAAGTTGCGGGATTAG
Source organism: Autumnicola musiva (assembly GCF_031846585.1). Lineage (NCBI taxonomy): Bacteria > Pseudomonadati > Bacteroidota > Flavobacteriia > Flavobacteriales > Flavobacteriaceae > Autumnicola > Autumnicola musiva. Next base: position 633 of record NZ_JAVRHK010000075.1, on the reverse strand, counting down.
GGACGCGGACTTGTCGGATTAACCATTTTCTTTCCTGGTTACTAAAATTACACTTTTTCTACAATACCCGGAATTTGAGATGAACCGCTGTTAGCCATAGTTAATACTCGACAGTTGTTATATAGTTTGAAAGTTTCCATATATCACCTTCTTCTTTTTTAAAAAACATTATTAAAGAGGCACCAGAATCTTTTGTTCTATGTCTTTCATTATTCATTATTGCTCCGACTGTAGAGACTACTAAATCATTATTTTTATTACTTAAAAATGAGTTGAAATAATAAGTCAAATTTTTATCAGTTGTTTTTCCTGAATTTTTAAGGATTTCTAAACTATTTTCGTTCAGTTTTGATCGGTCAAAATTAAAATGGTCTGTTTTAGTTTCTAAAAGTTGAATTGCTAAATCTTTTTCATCTTGAGCCAATCTAGAATTACTCATTATGGAATTTCTTCTACTTGAATCAATAGGATTTAAACTTGGTTTATATACTATCCGTATAATTTTATCGTGCTGGCTTTTAAAGGTATCAAGAACAACATCAATTATTTTATGATAATCAACTGTTGAAACCTTCTTCTCAATTTTTTCATCGGGAATTTTTATTCTTGAATGATTATTTTCTTCACAAGAAC
>NZ_JAVRHK010000074.1:0-698 GCF_031846585.1 Autumnicola musiva | reverse complement strand
AGCCCTACCTTCAGGAGAAAAATTCCTATTTAGTATGTTACCTGCTACCGGATATTTGTGTTTAGAATCCGTGGTAACTACAAACTTTTTAGCGTGTACAGCTCGTATGCCTTTTTGTTTCATCAGCCGGGCTACTCGCGGTCTGGATACCTTAAATCCTTTAGCTTTAAGTTCATCGGTGATCCGAGGGCTTCCGTAGCTGGCTTTACTTTTCTGATAGATCCGGCGGATCTCGAATAGTAGCATCCGGTTCTCATTATCCCGGTTGGAAGCAAGCATTCTTTGACTCCTGTAAAACCCACTTTTGCTAATTTTAAAAACTTTACACATCTTCCCAACTGGAAATTCTGATCGGTGATCCTTTATGAATTGGTAAATTTCCTGTCGTTCGCGGAGAAGATGTCTACCGATTTTTTTAAGATATCTCGCTCCATGGTTACATCTGCAAGCTCTCTTTTTAACCTGGCCAATTCTTTTGCTTCTGGTGATAGTTGTTTATTACCATTGCCACTAAAAGATAAAGAAGGATCCTGAGTAAATCCCCTTCTCCAGCGATATAGCAGTTCAGCTCTAATTCCCAATTCACCGGCAATCTCGCTTACATTACCACGAACGCTGCTCAATTCGACTGCCTTTTGTTTGAATTCTTTACTATAGGTTTTTCTATTTTCCTTCATCATTTTATAAAGTTAAGGTTT
>NZ_JAVRHK010000073.1:0-763 GCF_031846585.1 Autumnicola musiva | reverse complement strand
AAAGGAGCTGTCCATTTTTTTTCAATATTTCTTGTTGCCAGGTAGACCAGTTTCCTGTAAAGAGGCTGGGTTGCCTGAACCGAATATCGAAGAAGAACAAGGCGGAGTAAGTGTCACTTTTCTAAAAGATATTTATACAGAAGAAATTCTGAAAACCTACAAGCTTGAATCCCGGCACATAAAAGCTTTATTATTTATGAAAGAAAATGTCAGGATTAATAATAAAGAATATCAAGAACTTTTTGAAATCTCAAAGAGGATGGTATCTTATGATTTACAAATTCTTGTTGATAGGAATTTTATAACTAAAATAGGTTCCACATGAAAGGGAACCTACTATATTCTCCAAAGGGGCAATAAAGGAGCAAAAAGGCCTCTAAAGGGGCAATAAAGATGCAATTACCTCTAAGAATATTTAATCTATTGTAAATAAGTGATTTGAATGTTTTTAAGCAGCCAGCATGTCGGCTAAAAGCTTTAAATCTTCTATTAACTGGTTCCAATTCTGTACTATAGGGTTCAATTAGGTGGTTAAAGTCCATCTTTCTGTACTGAATATCAATTTCTATATTTATTAATTGGATATTCCGGTGATGCTCCGGAATAATTTTTCCAGCCAGCTACATTTATTTTCTAAAGGGTTCAGCATCCGCCAGAACGACAGATGCCTAAAAGGTAATCTTCAGAGGGGTCAGCTTAGTCCTGAATATACAGTTTGATCTTGCTACATTTGGTGGGACACTAAGTTAAGGGTAATAATTAT
>NZ_JAVRHK010000072.1:0-781 GCF_031846585.1 Autumnicola musiva | reverse complement strand
AATCATGCGATTGTCCCCTTCAGAAAACCGCAAATTACAGCAGTCCAATAAAATGGATTTCTTTTTTGGAGGAACAGAGATGAATGTGGCAGCCTCACTTTCCTACTTTGGGATCAACACACAACAGGTTACCAATGTATCCGATGATTTAGTGGGGGAAGCGGCCATAGCCGCGATGCGACAATTTGGAATAGATGTTTCCGCGGTAAATAAAGTGGAGCATCCGCTGGGACTGTACTTTTTAGAAGTGGGTTCCTCTATGCGGTCCGGTAAAATTGCCTATAATCGTTTACATGGCGCTTTCGCTAATATCAAACCGGAGCAGGTAGATTGGGAGGCGGTGCTCGAAAATGGCAATTATCTGCATTGGACGGGAATTTCCCCGGCCATTTCAGAAGGAGCCTATCAAACCTTAAAGGAGGGCCTGGAGTTAGCGAATAAGAAAGGAATGACCATCACGGCAGATCCGGCATATCGTAGCAACCTGTGGAAATACGGCAGGAATGGCCAGGAAGTTTTAAAAGAACTTACCGGGCTTTCCACCATCTTTATAGGAGGCGTAAACGAGATCAATGAAATTTTGGGCACCGACTTCTCTTTTGAAGAAGAAGGCTTTATTGCCGCGGCTAAAAAGCTTATGGAAGAATGCCCGAATATCGAAAGAGTATTTGATAAAGTAAGAACGGGAGTCAGTGCTTCCTGGCAGAAAATTTACGGCAGGGCCTGGACGGGGAAAGAATATCTTACTACCGAAGAACTGGAAATTACCACCGTTGTGGAT
>NZ_JAVRHK010000071.1:0-781 GCF_031846585.1 Autumnicola musiva | reverse complement strand
GATCATGCGATTGTCCCCTTCAGAAAACCGCAAATTACAGCAATCCAATAAAATGGATTTCTTTTTTGGTGGAACAGAGATGAATGTGGCAGCCTCACTTTCGTATTTCGGAATAAAGACGCAGCAGGTGAGCAATGTCTCTAATGACTTGGTGGGGGAAGCAGCCATCGCGGCGATGCGGCAGTTTGGCATAGATGTTTCCGCAGTAAATAAAGTAGACCATCCGCTGGGATTGTACTTTTTAGAAGTAGGTTCCTCGATGCGGTCCGGCAAAATTGCCTATAACCGTTTGCACGGCGCTTTTGCCAATATGAAACCCGAACAGGTGGATTGGGAAAGCGTGCTTGAAAACTGCGATTACCTGCACTGGACAGGGATTTCGCCGGCTATTTCAGAAGGGGCTTATCTTACCCTAAAAGAAGGTTTGGAGCAGGCAAATAAGAAAGGAATTATCATCACGGCAGATCCTGCTTATAGAAGTAATTTGTGGAAATATGGAAAAGACGGCCACGAAATTTTAAAGGAACTCACCTGCCTTTCTACTATTTTTATTGGTGGCGTAAATGAGATCAATGAGATACTACATACCGATTTTAGTTTTGAAGAAGAAGGCTTTATTGCCGCAGCCAAAAAGCTGGTGGAAGAATGCCCTAATATTGAGAAAGTATTCGACAAGGTAAGAACGGGCGTAAGCGCTTCCTGGCAGAAGATTTACGGCAGGGCCTGGACCGGAAAGGAATATATTACTACCGAAGAACTGGAGATCACCACCGTTGTGGAC
>NZ_JAVRHK010000070.1:0-795 GCF_031846585.1 Autumnicola musiva | reverse complement strand
GGCTTAGTATTGATTTGTTGATCAAGTTAATTATTTTCTTACTAACGGTGCCGCTTATTGGCGATGAACCGTTGTTATGTGGCGTTTTTTTGAACTAATAAATAAGTCAAAACTGCGATTATAAATATTCCTGTTAGGAGTAATCCATATTCTATTAATCCGGTAATTAAGAAGATAAAAAATCCGTTCTGAATTCTAAAATTGTCAGCTTTTTCAATCAATGATGATAAATAATCTGAATTATGAAGGTAGAAAAATGTGAAAATACAGATTACGCTTAATAAGTATAATCCAATAATTTTAAACTTTTTCATCTTAATTTATCTCTTTAATTTCTTCCACCTTTGTAGTCCTACAAGATCATCTCTAACTTCTTCAGTCCAATTTTTGCCATACTGGTCTGTTAAATAACTGAATATTATTTTGTTGTAATCTTCTATTAAATTTTGATCAGGACCTGTACAACCATATTCGTAAAAATATACTTCATATTTATCCTCAAACTGAGGATCAGTAGCTATTATTACTGGTGCAATTCCTCCTTGTAGAAGCAAAAATGGATTTCCATTTTCTATATCTTGTTTTGCTAAGTTTCTTATTTCTGACTTTTTAGCAAATAATAATTTTGCTGGACCGCTTGAGTTAATTTGTTCGTCAGTTAAATTTTTAATCCTTGAAAAAGTAATTTCTTCTTGTCCAGCTTCTTGAGCAAATGAAGAAATAGAAAATATTAAAGTCAGGATTATAATTACTTTTTTCATCGGATCATCATCTAAAAAATGCCATATAACGGTT
>NZ_JAVRHK010000007.1:0-219678 GCF_031846585.1 Autumnicola musiva | reverse complement strand
GTTTATAGGTTTTTAATATGGGCAATTTTAAGGATCAAACTATCACACTACCAAAGCATATTTTCGGATCAAGCCTAATTGTTGTGTTTAAGCAAAAATTGTAGTCAATCTGTATAGAAAGAATTCTACATTTTTTACTCCCTCTGAACTGTGCTCTAAATGCTTTTGATTCTGTTGATACATTTGTACTTCTGTTGTTGAAGTAGTTTAAGATGGATCTGTAGTTCAAACTAATGGAATTTGCCACGGTATTAAATGCTTTGAAGCCTGATTCTTCCACATCTCTATACCAATGAGCCAGCTTGGTGTAAGCTATTTTAACCTCCGTGTTTTCATTAAAAATACTTCTTAACTGATTTACCAGGGAATATGCCTGTTGTATATCCGGGTAGGTTTTAAATAATAGTTTAGCCCTTGGTTGTTGGTTAGTTGTCCAGTTGGAAAGCGCTTTATAGAGTAAGTAGCGACTTCTTGCCAGTAATTGTTTTTTAGAGTCCCAATTAGGAAGCACCTGGAGTTTATATTAAAAGTCACTGGACTTGCTTTTTGAAGCTGTTGATTCTCCAGATCTAAAGCTTCCCATCGATGCTTGATTCTTAGCTCCTGTAGGGCTTTAATGGCTAATTTCTGAACGTGGAACCTATCGGTGACCTGTTGTATGGCTTTAGGGAAGCATTTCTCTGCGATATGTTTCATGGAGTAAGCCATGTCCAAGGTGATTTCTTTAACCTGGCTTTGTGAAGAAGGGATTTTGAGCAGTTGTTTAACAATGGGTACTACCTTGGTCCCTGCCATAATAGCTACCAGGGCTCCTTTCTTTCCTCTGGCTTTCTTTTGGTAATAATGGTGTAGAGTTCTCCTCTTGACAAAGCAGTCTCATCTATGGATAAATAAGGCCCTATATTTTCATCAAAAACCAGCCATTGCTTTTCGTGTTTCTTTTCTTTCCATTCTTTAAAGTCACTAAGGTAATCTTTATACTGACGTTGTAATTTCTTACCGTTGACCCCATAGAAGGAACCTATGGTATGGCAGTCTGAAGCCTTAGTATTGATTAATTTGTTTTAAAAAAGCAGCAAACTCTGTGGTCATACGAGTTCCCTGGGCTACTAAGTTCCAATCTCTTTGAACGATCTCTGCGCTTTCTTTATCAGTCCATCTTCGGCGCTTTACATGGAGGTATACCGTGCTTCCCCGCAGCGGAAAGTCCTGAACAGTTATTTCCTTATGTAAGCCTTTAGAAATTAAAATCCGGGAGGATTGTTCTTTGGGAGGAATGTTACGTTCTTCAAAATAGAGATGAAGGATTTCTTTTCTTTCTACTTACTAAATCAAAATGATTCACTATAAATTGTGGCAGTACAAGTTTTATTAATTCCAGGTAATTATCCAAGCCTCTATTTTTTGCAAATATCAAACTTTACTGCAATTCCTCCCCAACTTTTGAGAATGATCCATATTTTCCCTGAAACGTACAGAGCTTGTTGTAAAATTCTTCTATTGGACGAGAAATGGTATTTTTGATCTACGTTTTATGGATTGTTAAAATCCCAGCGTTAGGGATAGCAGCAGTTATCCTGCCTTGCCATGGGCAAACCATTATAATTATTAAGCCTATTGCATCTTATTATTTATGGAAGCATATAATTTGGGAACAAGAGTTTTTCATCTCATAGTTTTAGATAGTGGAATTACGATCATGAGAGGTTGCGTAGAAAATATTTAATATATTCGGTGTTTACATCTGCAGAATGAAATTCAACACTAAATTCGTTATACTTCTTTTGGGGCCAATGCTATTTTGGATTTTACAATGGACAGGAAATCCAGACACCATTCCTGGTGCAGCATGGGATGTACTTAGTATTACCCTCTGGATGGCAGTATGGTGGGTAACTGAGGCTGTGCCTATTGCAACAACCGCATTGCTGCCTATAGCTCTTTTTCCGCTTACGGGGGTGTTGGATATTGGCCCAACTACCGGTGCGTACGGAGATAAGTACATATTCCTGTATCTTGGTGGATTTCTTTTAGCAATTGCTATTGAAAAATGGAATTTGCATCGCCGTATCGCCCTTTCAATTATTAAGTTTATCGGGACTAATGTTAAGTTCATTATTTTGGGATTTATGGTTGCCACAGCTTTTCTTTCCATGTGGATTTCAAATACTGCTACTTCCGTAATGATGCTACCAATAGGGACTGCTATAATAAGTGAGCTGCAAGATGAACATACAGGTTTAAATAATAAGAATGATCTCTTCGGAAAGGCATTAATGCTTGGCATTGCATATAGTGCATCCATAGGAGGAATAGCAACGCTTATAGGTACGCCTCCTAACCTGATTCTTGCCGGGATTATAGAAAAATTATATGGTATAGAAATTTCATTTGTAAAGTGGATTGTTCTGGGGCTACCAATTTCAATTTTCTTGTTATATATCTGTTGGAAGTATCTTACCTCTTTCGCTTTTGACTTTAAAGGAATGAAATTACCTGGTGAAAAGGATGAAATTTCATCTATGCTCAGTAAGCTTGGTAAAATGAGTCGGGAAGAAAAAATTGTTTTAACGGTTTTTGTAGGTACCGCCTTTGCCTGGATTACAAGAAGTTTTCTTTTGACTCCGCTCATACCTAATATAGATGACACCATTATTGCTATTGGTGCAGGAATACTTCTTTTTGCACTTCCATCAGGGAAGAAGGGGGAACGCATCCTTAACTGGGAAGATGCCGTTAAAATTCCGTGGGGAATCATTATCTTATTTGGTGGGGGAATGGCCCTGGCAAAAGCCTTTGAAGTAAGCGGACTGGCAATATGGATTGGACAAGAATTAACCAGCCTTGAAAATTTACCATTTTTCCTCCTGATCTTAATATTGGTGGCTGCAGTCAATTTTTTAACTGAAGTCACTTCAAACCTTGCAACCACTGCTATGCTTTTACCAATTTTGGCGCCTATGGCTGTAGCAATCGGTATTCATCCATATTTCCTGTTGATAGCCGCAACATTAGCTGCTTCCTGTGCTTTTATGCTTCCGGTAGCTACTCCTCCAAATGCAGTGGTGTTTGGATCCGGGCATTTAAGTATTCCTGATATGGTTAAAGCAGGAATCTTTATGAATATCCTTTCGATTCTCCTGATAAGCCTTATCGTATGCTATTTGCTTCCGGTGCTTTGGGATATTCAAATACATGAAATTCCGCCAGCCTTGTTGTAACAACATCAGCGATTTTAGCTAATTTTAGCCATAGACCAGATGAAGAAATTCCAGTTTCTATTCGTTCGGAATCAGAAGAAATTTCTCAAATCACATATGCCTGATTCAAAACTTACTAAGAACTGAATTAATCAGTAACTTGCGTGAGGGATAGGAGCAGCTATCCTGCCACGCCGATAGGCAAGGCAGAAAGTGTGGATAGCCCGACCCGAAGGGGCACGCTATAAATAAAAAAGGATCAGCAATAAAACTGATCCTTTCAAATTTTGAAATATTAATTTTATACGGCGGGTAAATCTCCCTGTCCTTTGGTGCGCAGTTTGGTTTTGCCCATCAAATATTTATCTACATTATATGCGGCTTCACGCCCCTCTGAAATTGCCCAGACAATAAGGGATTGTCCGCGGCGCATATCACCGGCCGTAAAAATATTGGGGACATTGGTCTGAAACTTTTTATTAGCTTTGATATTGGTCCTGTCATCTAATGTAAGTCCCAGTTTTTCACTGAGTGTTTTCTCGGGACCGGTAAAACCAAGTGCAAGCAAAACCATATCACAAGGCCATTCCTTTTCAGAATTTGGTACTTCCTGAAGTTTTGGCCTGCCATTATCTCCTTTTACCCATTCTATATTTACCGTTTTAAGAGCGGTAAGCTTACCGCTTTTGTCTTTAATAAATTCTTTGGTGGAAATACTCCAGTTTCTGCTTACGCCTTCCTCATGGGAAGAACTGGTTTTAAGGGTAAATGGCCAGTAAGGCCAAGGATTGTCTATTGTTCTCGATTCAGACGGCATAGGCATGATCTCGAAATTGGTTACAGATTTTGCCCCCTGGCGATTGGAAGTCCCCACACAGTCTGAACCAGTGTCTCCTCCACCTATAACAATAACGTTTTTACCTTCGGCATACAATCTTTCGGTAGGTTCGGCAAGTCCGTCTACCACTTCATTATTTCGTTTCAGAAATTCCATTGCCTGTACCACACCTTCTGCATCAGCACCCGCGATTGGCAAAGGCCTCCTTTGCGTCGCTCCACCACATAGTACAATAGCGTCAAATTCTTTTAATTTATCGATTTCATAATCCACGCCAACATCGGTATTGGTTTTAAAGGTGACTCCTTCTCCTTCCATTACTTTAATTCGCCTGTCTATAACGTGTTTTTCCATTTTGAAATCTGGAATTCCATAGCGCAGTAAACCTCCCACTTTCTTGTCCCTTTCAAAAACAGTTACGGAATGTCCCGCACGATTTAACTGTTGGGCTGCGGCTAAACCAGCCGGGCCGGAGCCTACAACCGCAATTGTTTTTCCTGTACGATGTGCAGGTGGTTCAGGCTTTATCCAGCCTTCTTTAAAACCTCTTTCAGCTATATATTTTTCAATCATCTCAATGGCTACGGGAGGCTCTATGATTCCCAGTACACAGGATGATTCGCAGGGTGCAGGGCAAAGGCGACCGGTGAATTCCGGAAAATTATTAGTGGTATGCAATATTTTTAATGCTCCCTGCCAGTCATTGCGGTAAACAGCGTCATTAAAATCGGGAATTAAATTTCCCACAGGACATCCACTGTGACAAAATGGAATTCCGCAGTCCATACATCGCCCACCTTGTTTTTTTAAGTCTTCATTATCAAGATCTTTGGTGAACTCGGTATAGCTCCTAACCCTTTCAGGAACGGCATAGGTTTCTTCTTCAGCTCTTTCATACTCTATAAATCCTCTTAACTTCCCCATGCTTAAACTGTTTTAAGTTCTTTTTCGTTCTTCATTTTCTCTTCTTCAATTTTCTGTAATGCCTTTTTATATTCCACTGGCATTACCTTGATGAATTTATTTTTATTTTCTTCCCAATTGCTTAAAATTTCTTTCGCAACGTCACTTTCTGTATAGCGATAATGATTTTCAATTAGGCCTAATAATTCTTCCTGATTCTCTTCGGAAGGATTTTCCAACCCAATCATTTCCATATTGAAATTATTGGAATCCTGATTATTTTCGGGATCATAGATATAGGCGATACCACCACTCATACCAGCAGCGAAATTCCTTCCTATTTTTCCAAGAATTACGGCAATTCCACCTGTCATATATTCACAGCCGTGGTCCCCAATTCCTTCAATTACAGCTTTTGCCCCGGAATTTCTTACACAAAAGCGTTCACCTCCAATTCCGTTAACATAAGCCTCTCCGGCAATTGCACCATATAAAGCTACGTTACCAATAATTACATTTTCATTTGATTTGAAGGTAGCTTCCGGCGGCTTTCTTACTGTAAGAGTTGCGCCTGAAAGCCCTTTTCCTAGGTAGTCATTAGTGTTTCCTATTACATTCAATGTGAGGCCTTTTGTAGCGAATGCTCCAAAACTTTGTCCGGCAGATCCTGTGAAATCTACATTAAGAGTGTTGGGAGGAAGACCATTTTCTCCATGAATTTTGGAAATTTCATTACTTATTATAGCCCCGGTTGTACGGTTTATATTACTAATTGGAAAATCGAGACTCATTTTTTCCTTCCTGTAAATTGCAGGATGCGCTTGTCTCAAGATTTCAAAATCCAGCACATTTTCCAGGTGATGATCTTGTTTTTGCGTACAGTAAAGCGGCATGTCTGGATCAATTTTTGGCTTATAAAGAATGTTGGATAAATCTATTCCCTGTGCTTTATAATGCTGAATAGCTTTATTCATATCCAGCTTTTGGCTTTGTCCAACCATTTCGTTTACCGATCTAAAGCCTAGATCAGCCATAATTTGCCGTAATTCCTGAGCCACGAAATACATGTAATTAATAACATTTTCAGGAGTACCTTTAAAGTTTTTCCTCAATTCAGGATCTTGTGTTGCAATCCCAACGGGACAGGTATTCAGGTGGCAAGCCCTCATCATTATACAACCTGTAGCAACGAGCGGGGCAGTGGAGAAACCAAATTCTTCGGCTCCAAGTAAACAGGCAATGGCAACATCACGTCCCGTTTTTAACTGTCCGTCTGCTTCTACCACAATTCTGTTCCTTAAATTATTTAGCAGAAGGGTTTGCTGTGCTTCAGCAATTCCCAGTTCCCAGGGAAGGCCTGCATGCCTTAAGGAAGTTAAAGGAGAGGCTCCCGTACCTCCATCGTATCCTGAAATAAGAACCACGTCTGCTTTAGCTTTAGCAACACCGGCAGCAATGGTACCCACTCCAACTTTTGAAACCAGCTTTACATTAATACGGGCTTCCCTGTTGGCATTCTTCAGGTCAAATATAAGTTGTGCCAAATCCTCAATAGAATAAATATCATGGTGGGGAGGAGGCGAAATTAGCCCAACATATGGTGTCGAATTTCTTGTTTTAGCAATATCAGGATTAACTTTAGGACCCGGTAATTGACCACCTTCCCCAGGCTTGGCACCCTGAGCCATTTTTATCTGGATTTCCTGTGCACTACTTAAATAATTGATGGATACCCCAAAACGTCCGGAAGCCACCTGTTTAATAGCACTGTTTCTCCAGTTTCCATCTATATCTTTATTAAACCTGTTGGCATCTTCACCACCTTCTCCGGAATTACTCTTCCCTTTCATGCGGTTCATGGCGATGGCGAGATTTTCATGTGCTTCTTTACTGATAGATCCAAAGGACATTGCCCCGGTTTTAAACCTTTTTACAATCTCGGTCCATGGCTCCACCTCATCCAGGGGAACAGGATTTAAATCACGAAATTTAAACATTCCCCGAAGTGTCATAAGGTTTTTAGACTGCTCATTAATAATGGCAGCATATTCCTCGTAACTCTTGGGATTATTTTGTTTTACCGCCTGCTGAAGCTTGGCCACACTGGCCGGATTAAACATGTGCCTTTCTCCATTCCTTCTCCACCTGTAATCTCCTCCAATTTCCAGGTCTAAACCTACTTCAGATTCTGCCGGATTAAAAGCACTGTCAAAGCGCTTCTGAATTTCTTTTTCTATTTCATACAACCCGATGCCTTCAATTCTGGTGGGGGTATTAGTGAAATATTTATCTACAAACTTGCGGTTTAGACCCAGGATTTCGAATATCTGCGAGCCGCGGTAAGAATGCAGCGTTGAAATCCCTATTTTGTTCATAATCTTAACAATACCTTTCCCTATGGCTTTATTAAAATTCTGAACGGCAACTTCAGGATCTTCGGTTTCAATTTCTTTTGAATCTGCCAGTTTATAGATTATTTCGTTTACCATATAAGGATTAATGGCACTTGCGCCATAACCGAATAAGAGTGCGAAATGATGTGGTTCACGAGGTTCGGCAGATTCTATAACTATTCCAAAACTGGATCTTCTTTGATGTTTTTTCAGGCGGTGATGCACAAAAGAACAGGCCAGTAATGATGGAATTGGTGCAAGCTTGGAAGACACATTCCTGTCTGAAAGAATAATAGCATTACAGCCATTATCCACAGCTTTTTTAATTTCAAGAACTATTTCGTCCAGCCTGGCTTCAAGTCCGTTTAAACCTTTTTCAGCTTCATATAAAATGGAAATTGAAGTAGCTCTAAAATCGGGATGATCTATATATTTTATTTTATCCAGGTCTTCATTGGAAATTACCGGATTTTGGATTCTGAGTTTTTTACAGTTTTCAGGAAGGATATCAAAAATATTTCTGTCTTCCCCAATGGCAAGGCTTATATCGGTAACTATCTCTTCCCTGATCCCGTCCAGCGGCGGATTGGTAACCTGGGCAAATAATTGTTTAAAGTAATTAAAAAGCAACTGTGGCCGGTCTGAAAGTACAGCAAGCGGAATATCGGCACCCATAGAACCGATAGCTTCTTTTCCACCTACGGCCATAGGAGTAATAATAGTTTTAATATCTTCAATGGTGTACCCAAACAATTTTTGCCGGGTTAAGAAATCTTCTTTTTCTACAGGAGTTTTATTTCCGGTGTATGGAACTTCAGCCAGCGGCAATAGATTTTTGTCCAGCCATTTTCTGTATGGAAGTTTAGAAACGATGTCTGTTTTAACTTCTTCATCACCAATAATCCGTCCCTCGTTCATATCCACAAGGAACATTTTGCCGGGTTCCAGGCGCCCGTGTAGTTCTACATTTTCAGGTTTTATATCAATCACACCTGTTTCAGAAGACATAATCACATACCCGTCTTTAGTCACCGTATAGCGGGAAGGTCGCAGTCCATTCCTGTCCAACAGGGCTCCAATATAATTCCCGTCTGTAAACGGAATTGAAGCAGGGCCATCCCACGGCTCCATGATACAGGCATTATATTCGTAAAAGGCTTTTTTGTTTTCAGTCATGGAAGGATTTCTTTCCCATGCTTCAGGGACCATCATCATAATAGCCTCAGGCAGGGACCTTCCTGTTTGCAACAGCAGTTCCAACACCATGTCCATAGATGCGGAATCTGATTTTCCTTCCAGAACAATCGGTTTAATCTCTTTCAGATCATTGCCAAATTTCTCACTTTCGAAAAGTTCTTCCCGGGCTTTCATCCGGCTTAAATTACCTCTAAGGGTATTGATTTCTCCATTATGGCACATGTAACGAAAAGGCTGGGCCAGATCCCAGGTTGGGAATGTATTGGTAGAAAATCGTTGGTGCACAAGGGCTAGTTTGGTAACCAGATCGGGATCATTTAGATCCTGGTAATAAGTGTTGATGTCCTGTGGCATCAAGAGTCCCTTATAGATAATGGTATTTGTTGAAAGACTGGAAACATAGAAAAATTCAGCTTCAGCCAGTTCAGATTTGTAAATTTTATGTTCGGTGATTTTTCGCGCTGCAAAAAGTTTGGCATTGAAAAATTCTTCAGAAAGCTCTTCTCCTTTTTCAATAAACACTTGTTCTACGCCTGGTTCTGAAAGAGCAGCAATGCTGCCAAGACAGCTTTTATCAATTGGTACTTTTCTCCAGCCAAGGACATTTAGACCCTGACCGGTGATTTCTTTTTCAAAAATTTCCCGGCAAATCTTAGCCTGATTGGCAGATTTAGGTAAAAATGTCATTCCTACAGCGTAGGATTTAAATTCCGGAATTTTAAAATCACATACTTTCTTAAAGAAATCATGTGGAATTTCAATCAAAATTCCGGCACCATCACCGGTTTTTCCATCTGCACTTACAGCACCACGGTGTTCAAGCCTGATGAGAATATCCAGCGCTTTGTGTATTATGTCATTTGTACGTTTCCCCTTTAAATTACAAATAAATCCTGCTCCGCAATTATCGCGCTCGAACTCTGGGGAATAGAGTCCCTGTTGTTTTGGTGTCATATCCGTCCTCCTTAAATTATTACTACAAAAATATCTTTTTTCGTAAAGAAAATAAAGAGAAGTAGGTGAAACAAAAGAAGAAATTCAGGAAAAGTAATTAAAGCAATAATTAATGATAATTTAATACTACAAACCCCTTCCTGTTACTATATTCTTAATATAATCTATATATTTTCTCATTTCAGAAGCTTCTATAAGAGTGAATCTTCCTCAGCTGAAACCTGTTACTTTGCTTTTTAACTATTTGATCACAAGGGTTTTATTTCTTTGTAAAACACAATTTAATAACATTTACACAGCCCCAGAAGTTTTAATCATGGAGTACGCTTCTGGAAATTATGATTTTCTGAATTTCAGATGTGCCTTCATAAATCTGAGTGATTTTAGCATCTCTCATAAGCCTTTCTACATGATATTCTTTAACATAACCGTTTCCTCCGTGAACCTGCACAGCTTCTACAGTAACATCCATAGCTGTTTTGGAAGCAAACAATTTAGCCATTGCTCCGGAAAGATCGTAATTATTGCCATTATCCTTATCCCATGCAGCTTTCATCACCAGATGGCGTGATGCTTCAATATTAGTATGCATATCGGCTAGTTTAAAGGCAATCGCCTGGTGATTGCAAATTTCCGTACCAAATGCTTTTCTTTGTTTTGAATATTTTTTTGCCAGCTCATAAGCCCCGGAAGCTATGCCCAAAGCCTGGGAGGCGATCCCTATTCTTCCTCCGGAAAGTGTTTTCATTGCGAACTTAAAGCCAAAGCCATCTTCCCCAATCCTGTTTTCCCTGGGAACTTTTACATCATTAAAATTAAGAGAATGTGTATCACTTCCTCTAATTCCCAGTTTATTTTCCTTTGGTCCTATTTCAAAACCTTCCCAGCCTTTTTCTACAATAAAGGCATTGATGCCCTTATGTTTCTTCTCGCGGTCTGTCTGCGCAATTACAATGTAATAATCGGCAGAATTCCCGTTGGTGATCCAGTTTTTGGTCCCGTTAAGGATGTAATGATCACCTTTATCTATAGCTGTGGTTTTTTGGGAAGTGGCATCACTTCCGGCTTCCGGTTCTGAAAGGCAAAAAGCACCAAGGGCTTCACCAGTGGTAAGCCTGGAAAGGTACTTTTCTTTTTGTTCGCTCGAGCCAAAAGTTTCTATTCCCCAGCAGACAAGAGAATTGTTAACAGACATTACCACAGAGGCAGAAGCATCAATTTTGGAAATCTCTTCCATAGCGAGTACATAAGAAATTGTATCCATACCGCCGCCATTGTATTCTGGGGAAGCCATCATTCCAAGGAAGCCGAGTTCACCCATCTTTTTCACCTGTTCTTTGGGAAACTCCTGTTTTTCGTCTCTTTCAATTACTCCCGGCAATAATTCATTATTTGCGAAATCGCGGGCAGCATCCCTAATCATGATATGTTCTTCTGTAAGTTTAAAATCCATATATAAATTTTTACGAAAAATCAATTTTGCCGTCCAAAGATAACTTTTTGATACTTATTTTTCAATCAGTATTAACTATTTTTACGAATATGGAAAAAACTCAATTTAAATTACTTGGCGTAATGTCTGGAACGTCATTAGATGGAATAGACATTCTTGCGGTCAAATTCGATTTTAATTCAGGAACAAGTTATGAAATATTACATGCTGCCACGATTCCTTACGATAAAACCTGGAAGAAAAAACTGAGTTCGGCAATAAATCTGAAAGAACAGGAGTTAAAATCTCTTAACCGGGAATATACCCAATATCTGGGCGGTGTTTTAAATAATTTCATCACAAAAAATAAGCTTCACAATCTTGATGCAATCTGCAGCCATGGGCATACTGTAAAGCATGAACCTCAAAATAAATATACACTTCAAATTGGCAATTTACGGGAACTGGCCCAAATCACCGGGAATACTCTTGTATGTAATTTCCGGGTTCAGGATGTGAAACTTGGAGGGCAAGGGGCCCCGCTGGTTCCTATAGGAGATCAAATGCTTTTTTCGGAATATAATTATTGTTTAAATCTTGGCGGCTTTGCCAATATTTCTACAGAAGAAAAGAACCAAAGAATTGCTTACGATATCTGTGCGGTTAATACGGTTCTAAATTATTACGCCGGAAAAATGGCTATGGAGTATGATGAAGGCGGAAAGTTAGCAGCATCAGGTAGAGAAATTCCCGGACTTTTGGAGAAATTGAATACCATAAAATTTTATGATGAAAAACCACCAAAGTCATTAGGAATAGAATGGGTGAACAGGGAAATCCTTCCTTTACTTTCTAATTATGAAGAAAATATTCCTGATATTCTTCATACTTATATTAAACATATTGCTTTTCAAATTTCAGAAGTGGTGAAAAACTCTTCAGAAGTAAAAGTGCTGGTGACCGGCGGCGGCACTTTTAATGATTTTTTAATGAGGGAACTGGGAAGAAAATCATCTGCCGAATTTGTGATTCCTTCCGCAGAACTTATCAATTTTAAAGAAGCGCTCATATTTGCATTTTTAGGAGCGCTGAAATTGAGAGGAGAGAACAATGTTCTGAAATCGGTTACCGGGGCAAAAAAAGATCATAGTTCAGGAGTGATTTTTAATCCCTAAAATTATGAAACAGGTTAAGGATAGGCATCTTTGGAGTCTATATATTTGCTCCGGTTGTTTTAATATTAACTGAAACAAATCATTTTGCATAAACAAACACACATGAAAGATCTGCTTAATTTATACCAAAATAAAGAACCTGAAATTGTATTTAACTGGAAAGATCCCGAAACCGGGGCTGAAGGATGGACGGTAATTAATTCCCTTAGGGGCGGTGCCGCGGGTGGAGGAACAAGAATGCGACAGGGCCTTGACATGAATGAGGTTTTATCTCTGGCCAAAACCATGGAGGTAAAATTTACTGTTTCGGGACCTGCAATTGGCGGGGCTAAATCCGGGATTAATTTTGATCCGAAAGATCCTCGTAAAAAAGGAGTATTGGAACGCTGGTACAAAGCTGTTTCTCCCTTGCTGAAGAGCTATTACGGAACCGGTGGAGATTTGAATGTAGATGAAATTAATGAAGTTATCCCAATTACCGAAAATTGTGGCGTGTGGCACCCGCAGGAAGGAGTCTTTAACGGGCATTTCCAACCTTCGGAAGCTGATAAAATTAACCGCATAGGCCAACTTAGACAAGGGGTAATTAAAGTTTTGGAAAACACAGCATATTCACCGGATGTAACCCGCAAATATACCGTTGCTGATATGATCACGGGATTTGGCGTGGCTGAAGCCGTACATCATTTTTATGAAATATATGGAGGCGTTATTAATGGTAAAAAAGCCATTGTACAGGGTTTTGGAAATGTGGGTTCTGCCGCGGCTTATTATTTGGCGCAAAAAGGAGCTAAAGTAGTAGGCATTATTGATCGTGCGGGAGGATTAATAAATGAAAAAGGCTTTAGCTTTGAGGAAATTAAAGATATGTTCCTTAATAAGGATGGAAATGTGCTGAAGCATCCCGATATGGTTCCCTTTGAAGAAATTAACGAAAAAATATGGAGCATGGAAGCTGAAATTTTTGCGCCCTGTGCAGCTTCAAGATTAGTGACCAAAGATCAGATTACCCAAATGATTAATTCTAAACTGGAAGTGATTTCATGCGGGGCAAATGTACCGTTTGCCGATAAGGAGATATTTTTTGGTCCTATTATGGAATATACAGATGAGCGGGTAAGCCTTATTCCTGATTTTATTTCCAACTGCGGAATGGCACGTGTTTTTGCCTATTTTATGGAACGAAGGGTGCAAATGACAGATGAGGCTATTTTTAATGACACTTCTATCACTATTAAAAATGCCATTCAGAATACTTTTAATAATAACAGCAGCAGGACAAATATAAGCAAAAGCGCTTTTGAAGTGGCCCTTAAGCAACTGGTGTAAACTATTAAACCTGATGTTGATAATAAAAGTTAACAGTAGGTGGTAATTTGTTGAAAGCCTCATCTTTATTTTACTAAATTTGGCTACAATTAAATTTAATTTGTCACGTTACTTTAAAAACCCCTAACTAAACAGTATGCTATATTTTTTTCAGCAGGACGGTGTTGCTAACGCAGTACAGGAGACAGAGCCGGCAGTAGAAGAAAAAACCCTATCTATATTTGAGCTTTTGATGAGCGGAGGTATTGGAGGGCAAATTATAATCTTCATTCTTTTCATTCTTCTTTTTGTAGCAGTCTACATTTACTTTGAAAGACTCTTTGCGATAAAATCTGCCAGCCAGGTAGATAAAAATTTTATGTTACAAATTAAAGATAACGTGCTCAACGGAAATATCGAATCGGCCAAAATGCGCTGTGCCCAAACCGATTCACCGGTGGCAAGGTTAACTGAAAAAGGAATTTCACGAATTGGAAGTCCCTTAGAAGATATAAATACAGCTATTGAAAATGCGGGTAAGCTGGAAGTATATAAACTGGAAAAAAATGTAAGCATACTTGCGACCATAGCCGGAGCCGCACCAATGATTGGATTTTTGGGAACGGTTATAGGTATGGTTATTGCATTTCATGAGTTGGCCACCAGCAGTGGTCAGGCGCAAATGGGTGCTTTGGCTGAAGGTATTTACACGGCAATGACCACTACTGTAGCTGGTCTTGTTGTTGGGATTATTGCTTATATCGGGTATAATCACCTGGTGGTAAAAACCGATAAAGTAGTGCACCAGATGGAAGCTACCGCAGTAGACTTCCTGGATCTTTTAAACGAACCTGCTTAAGATGAATTTAAGAGGAAGAAATAAAATAAGCCCGGAATTCAGTATGAGTTCAATGACAGATATTGTTTTTCTGTTATTGATATTCTTTATGCTTACCTCCCCGGCGATCACTCCGGAAGCACTGGATTTAATACTTCCGAAGGCGAAAGGGAAAACCACCAATAATCAAACCCTTGCGGTAAGTATCACAAAGGATCTTCAGTTTTATATAAATGAAGAAAGGATAAGCCAGAGTGCTTTGGAAAGCACTCTTAACAGCAGGCTGGCCGGAGAGGAAAATCCCACGATTATTTTAAGAGCTGAAGAAGGAGTGCCTATCGAGAAGGCAGTAAATGTAATGGATATAGCGAACAGGAACAGTTATAAAATAGTACTGGCGGTAAAACCTGAGTAAAAATGGCAATGCTGAATACAAAACACGAGAAGAAATCTTTTACCATCACGGTAACCCTGCACGTGTTGCTGATATTGCTATTGTTGTTTTTTGGATTTACTTACCTGGACCCGCCACCGGAAAATGGAATTGCGGTAAATTTTGGTACTTCTGAAGTGGGTTCGGGAAATGAACAACCTACAGAACCGGTAAAATCGGCACCAAAAACCAGCAGTCCCCAGGTAACACCTCCGGAACCGGAAATTAAGGAAGAAGTGGTGACGCAGGAAATAGAGGAAGCCCCGGTAATTGAAGAGAAAAAGAAAAAAATAACCACTCCCGTAGAAACAAAGGAGCCTCCAAAACCTAAAGAAGAAGTACCAGCAAAAAAGCCAGAACCAAAACCGGATAAATCTACTACAGATGCCATGAGCAGCATCCTGAATGGTCCCGAAACAAACGGAACTCAAACCGGAGGAGAGGGCAATGATAATGCTGCAGGGGATAAAGGTGATCCTACAGGAGATCCCAATGCCACTAAATATTATGGAAACGGGGCAGGACTGGATGGTGACGGAAATTACCGTTTAAGCGGCAGGAAAGCGCTTAATAAAGAAAAGTTCGTGCAGGATTGTAACGAATCCGGGATTGTAGTGGTTAGAATTGAAGTAAATCAGGCCGGGCAGGTAATTAGTGCAAGGCCGGGTATGAAAGGAACCACCAATAATGCTACGTGTTTAACCGATCCTGCAAAACGTGCTGCCATGGCTACGCGTTTTAACAGCGACCCCGATGCACCTTCCGTACAGGTAGGGACCATTATCTATAACTTTAAACTTTCTGAATAAGTGAAGACATACCAGGACACTGTTGATTGGATGTTTCAGCAGTTACCCATGTTCCAACGGGTGGGCGCGCAGGCATTTAAAAAGGACCTGAGTAGAACACTAGCCCTTACCAAACACCTGGATAATCCCGAAAAGGACATTAAATACATCCATGTAGCCGGAACTAATGGAAAAGGTTCCAGTAGCCATATGCTGGCTTCCATCATGCAGGAAGCAGGCTATAAAGTTGGACTCTATACCTCACCACATTTAAAGGATTTCAGGGAACGCATTAAAATTAACGGCAAAGTTATTAGCCAGCAAGAAGTGGTCAGGTTTATAGATGAAAATGAAGATTTTCTGAAGAAGTATGAGCTTTCCTTCTTTGAAATGACAGTAGGTATGGCATTTGATTATTTTGCAAGGCAGGAGGTGGATATTGCTGTGATTGAAGTAGGAATGGGCGGCCGGCTGGATTCTACTAATATCATTACCCCGGAAGTAGCCATTATTACTAATATTGGCCTAGATCATACCGCTTTCCTTGGCAATACTTTAGCTGAGATAGCTTCAGAAAAAGCGGGGATCATCAAAAAAGATACACCGGTTATTATTGGCGAAAAGCACACAGAAACAGCACCTGTTTTCACCAAAAAAGCGGAAGAAGTTGGAAGTGAAATTATCTTCGCTTCCGATTTAAATTTTCCCAATTATCATACCGATCTAAAAGGGGATTACCAGAAGAAAAATTTGAAAACAGTTCTCACCACAATACAGGTACTTCAGGAGAAAGGGTGGAACATTACAGAAGAGGCGGTGATAAACGGACTTAACAATGTGAAACTTCATACAGGGCTGCAGGGCAGATGGGATGTTCTTCGGGAAAAGCCGAAGGTGATCTGTGATACCGCACATAATGCTGAAGGTATTGAGATGGTGATGAATCAGTTAAAAAAGGAAAAATTTCAGCATTTGCATATTGTTCTTGGGGTGGTAAATGATAAAGACCTATCCATAATTCTACCTCTTTTTCCTCAAAATGGAAAATATTATTTCTGCAAACCAGACGTTCCACGTGGCCTTGATGCCGGGAATCTTCAGGAGGAAGCTGAAAAGTTTAAATTGAGAGGCAGAATTTACACTTCTGTTAAAGAGGCCCTATTTGCCGCGGAAGAAGAAGCCCTGGATGAAGATCTGATTTTTATAGGCGGTAGTAATTTTACTGTAGCCGAAGTGATTTAATCCTTTTGAGGATAAAATTCCTCAAGCCTCACTTCGAATTTTGAACTCGTTTTTCGATTCATGCCTAATAAACATAGGATAAGGTCAAGATATTTGATTTTGAGCAGATTATAAGATGAAGAAAAAATAGTTTAATTTTTTTAATCATTTATTTTGAGGAATTGAAAAACTAGTGTATATTTGCATCCGCATTCAGTAATCAGGTTTTTTAGCTGAAAGTAATAAAATAGGGCGCGTAGCTCAGTTGGTTCAGAGCACTTGGTTTACACCCAAGGGGTCAGGGGTTCGAATCCCTTCGCGCCCACTTAATAGAGATTAAATTAACACAAAACCTTGCATATCTTATTGATTTGCAAGGTTTTGTGGTTTTTGGACCTTCATAAAATATGGTTTGATTTGCATTATTTTGGTCTACAATTCGGAAATCCTTAAAAGATCTTTTTCAGTACCACAATCAACATTCCGATCATTTACTAAGTAAAGCCACCATTAGCCACTACAAAACAACTCAAAAATACTTGTTTAGTTATATAGTAGATGTTTATAACAGGAGAGATTTTTGTCTTAAAGATTTGGATTATAGTTTTATAGTCGGATTTGAAACCTACTTAAGAAACATAGACCCCGCCAGGCACCAAAATAAAATGACTTATAATGGTGCTATGAAGCACATCCAACGGTACGCAAAATGATAACTATGGCTGTTAACAATGAATGGATCGAGAAATATCCCTTTGCAAAGTTCAAAATCAGAATGCAGAAGAAGGAGCGGGAATTTTTATCCGCTGAAGAACTTAATATCATTCGTGATTATTTTTCGTCAATTGAGCGCCTCCAGATCGTTAAAGATCTTTTTGTGTTTAGTTGTTATACGGGAATCGCTTACTGTGATGTGATGGCTCTAAAAAGCGATCAGATGGTACTAGGAATCGATAAGAATTACTGGGTAACCAAACGGATGAAAACGAATAATTCCGTCAGGGTCCCTTTGCTGGCACCAGCACTTGCAATTATTCAGAAGTATAAAGACCACCCCAGGCGAAATCCTGAAAAATTGCTGCCAAGTATCTCTAATCAAAAGCTCAATATGGCTCGTCATACTTTTGCTACCACAGTTACCTTAAACAATGGAGTACCGATCGAGACTGTCTCTAAAATACTTGGACATACCCGTTTGGCTACTACTCAAATCTATGCAAGAGTATTAGATTGTAAATTAAGTGAGGATATGAGAACTTTGGAGAGGAAACTTGAAAATTAGACAAGCTTAAGAAAATAAGGTGTTGAAGTAATTGAAAATGATTAAAATTTGAAAGAGTTTAGGATTGGATTCTTAGTGATGTAAGTAGTGCAAAACTTAGCTGCTAACCTATGTGCAGAGCTGAGAGAATGAGGTTGTAAAATAAACCCTGCTTGAATTCCTTATAAAATCTATACAACCTTCCGTTTAGTAAAACATTGGAATTTTTTTTCCGCAGTCAGAATGGGGTCTAATTATAATAATTTTGAAATGTTCTTCGGTGTTTTTTAATTTCATTAAGTTGATTTGCTACTCCTTCAGAGGGAGATAATGAGGTTGTTAAGGGACTAGTTCCTGCAATTCATAGCTTTGTGTGAGAATTTTAAGCAATATAA
Organism: Autumnicola musiva; assembly: GCF_031846585.1. Taxonomy (NCBI): domain Bacteria; kingdom Pseudomonadati; phylum Bacteroidota; class Flavobacteriia; order Flavobacteriales; family Flavobacteriaceae; genus Autumnicola; species Autumnicola musiva. The sequence goes on along the minus strand of NZ_JAVRHK010000007.1, from coordinate 201,342 downwards.
AAATATATCTTGTAAGGATAAAGATCGAAAATTCAAGTTTTAATCGGTTATTTCAAGGAAAGGAAGAGATGGAAAATCAACTTTTGCTATTCAAGGAGATGGGGCGCCCGCTACAGAAGAACGTACTACCATTACTAAAAAAGTTGTGATAAGTTCACTTGTTCTGGTAGTACGTTTAACGCTTCAATATAAACTTTTTTGTTGAAGAATTAACCAAAAAAGGAATTGATTTTAATTCAACCTATTTTTATACTATGTCCCGTCCTAAATGAGTTGACAATAAATTACGTTCAGCACATTCCCGCTCCATTCCGCAGAAAAAGCTTCATTGCGGAGAAAGAGCTTCACTGAAAATGTCTTGGACACCATACCCAATTTTTCCTCTTCATTTCGTTAACTCGATCCGCTTCACCGGAACGAGACACTGCATTCCAATCCAAAATTGGGTATGGAGTCCGCCGAATCGGAATTCCATAGTTGCATTTAGTTCCGCTTCCTGTGTTTTGGATTTCAGTAAGTCTTTAGAACTACTTCCGTACCTCCGCTGTCCCTTCCCTTTTTTTGAAAGCAAAAATACCAACATTTGAAAGTTGACGGACTGCATAAGCCAGTCGTACCTCCTTTTTATAAGTCCTAATCAATTTCAAATGTTGAAAACTGTATCAGCAACAAAAAAAGGTAACAGCGAAGGCAATACGGGAAGTAAATCTAAAATGAATATCATGAAATCATATCAAAACATCCAAAAAGGAAGCGCAACTAAAAAACAAAAAGAGGAAAACGCTCAGGATACAATAAGTAAACCTGTTTTAAATGTTCGAAGAGTTCGGAGAATCATTATTAACCTCGTCTGTCCATAAGGCAGACCTTAAATACTTTTATTATGAGTACTATTAGAAATCACGTACAGTTAATCGGAAATGTTGGGCAGGATCCAACCATTACCACCCTTAAAAGCGGCAGGAAAGTAGCAAATTTTTCACTTGCCACCAATGAGTATTATAAAAACTCAAAAGGGGAGAAGGTGCAGGAAACTCAATGGCACAACATTGTGGCATGGGGAAGAACTGCAGAAATCATCGAAAAGTATGCTACAAAAGGAATTAAATTTTATAGTTATCCTATTTTTTGACTTTCGCTGGTAACTATATCCATCTATAATTTACGACCGAGGATTTTTGATCCTCAAAATTTGCAATTGGCTTTAGCCAGATTGTATAAAAATTTTGTCCGCTGGGGCGGACGAAATGGAATAGCAAGAGGATAACGGGCAGAGCCCCGTTTCGCATTCCTTTTTGATTATAAATTACCGATTTATAAATATTTATAAATCAGTACTTTCATCAATTTCTACAATTTGCGTCAAATGCCTTTGCAGCCCTTGTAAATAGTGGTGGATTTACGTCAAAAGCATCGAAAATGAAAAAAACGGGCACCTTCATCACCATCAGGTTTAAGCGTGAAACTGCCAAACGCTTTCAGGAATTTTCCAAAAGGCACTTCAAGACGCACACGGAAGCAATGACTTGCATGCTCGACTTTTTCCTCTACAACGAACTTTCCCCGAAGGAAAAACTCGGTCCTACCGGAAGGACGATTGAACAATCTATAAAGAAGCGGTTGAATGCTATTATCGCAATTATTCGTGATATGGAAAAGAACAAAGCGAATCCAACCCTGGCTTTCATGCAATCACTCTTTGAAGCAGCCGAACCTAAAAAGAAGCCTCTGATTTTAGAAAAGAAAGTCCTGAAAGAAAAACGGGAAGTCAGTTTTCAGGAAAAGCAAAACCATAAGAATGAACTTTAAATTATTGGACCTGTATATCACAATAACACCTCAAAAAATGGGAGGGAATTATTCCCAAAGCTCAGCTGGTTTTGTCGATTATCTGGAAAAGGAAGAGATGGAGCACTTTTTTAACCAGTACGGAGATGAGATTGCTGCAGAGGAGGTGATCAGGGAAATTGATAGGAACACAGCTAAACTGGAAAGGACAAAACCACGATTTTACTCTATTACCGTAAGTCCCTCCAAATACGAACTAGGCCGTCTACAGAACAGCAGCGAAGATTTGAAGCGCTATACCCGGGAACTGATGAAAGATTATGTGGCTTCTTTTAACCGGGAGATTAATGACAGACTCGTACAATTGGAAGATATTAAATACTACGCCAAAATAGAACATCAACGGACGTTCAAAGGGAACGATAAACAAGTTCGGGAGAACCAACCATTCGCAACTAAAATTCTGCAGCTTAAAAACGAGATCCGCAAAATAGAACGTGGAGAAATGGACGGGAACATTAAAACTTGTGAACAGCAGATCCCAAATTTGAAAAAGAAGCTCCACACCAACAAAGTGGCAAGCGTATCGTCCAGGGAATGGAGAAAGATGGTCCTCAAAGCCATATCCATATTATCGTCAGCAGAAAAGATGCTTCCAATAAATATAGCTTATCTCCGGGAAGTAAGTATAGAGCTTCTGAAGTTACCTTGAATGGTAAATCTGTTAAGCGGGGATTTAATAGGGATCAATTCTTTAAAAATGCGGAAAGGACCTTTGATAAAACCTTTGGCTATCAGATCGAAGAAGCGTGTTTTAATGAAGCCTCACTCGTGGATATTCTGCGCTAGAAAAGTGTGATCTTAAGAAAGCAGCCCCTGCAACGAATTTATCTTGCATCGTCGAAATACTTTTATAAAAAATTAGTTTAAGTATTTGGATAATATTAAAAAAAAACGCCTTCTTTGTCTTAAGTAACTTTTTTTATTTTCGAAGAATTGCAATCCTTTGTCTTGATGCGGGTAAAATAAACGGAGCCTCTGAAAATTTAATAAATGAAAGGTAAAACAATAGGTATTGATATAGGTGCAACAAAAATTCTTATGGGTGTTATTGAGGATTCAAAAATTATAAATGAGCTTGTAATCCCAACTTCAGCAGATTCTTCCAAAGAAAAGATCATCTCAAATTTATTTAAAGGGATTAAAGAGGTAAGTGACTCCAATTTTGATGGAATAGGAATAGGAGTGCCTGGATTAGTTGATGAGGAGAAAGGAATTATTTACGATCTTTTGAACATTCCCTCGTGGGAAGAAGTACATCTTAAACAACACCTGGAAAAGGAATTTAGAAGACCTGTCAGTATTACTAATGACGGAAATGTTTTTGCACTTGGTGAAAAGGTTTATGGAAAAGGCCGTGCTTATAAGAACATGGTTGGAGTTAAACTGGGAAGCGGATTCGGCACCGGTATAATCATTAATAACAAGCTGTATTCTGGCTCGCTTTCAAGTGCAGGTGAGATTGGAGGTGTTCCTTATTTGGATAAAACTGTGGAGGATTACTGCAGTGGAATTTTTTTTTTGAATGAGTACGGATTAAGAGGGAATGAAGTCTCCATGTTGGCTCAAAAAGGAGATCCTACTGCAGTTAAAATTTTTCAGGAATATGGAAAACATCTGGGAAGTGCACTTAAAATAATAGTAAATGTACTTTCCCCGGAAGCAATTTTTCTGGGGGGCTCTGTTCGGAAATCGTTTAGGTTTTTTGAAGCTTCGCTCAATGAGTCACTTCTCTCTTTTCCCTTTAAAAGAGTTATTGAAAAATTAGTTATTCAACCTTCAGATACTTCAAATATTGCAATTCTCGGTGCTGCCGCTCTCATGACGTCAAAGAATCCGGAAGAAACCTCCTATTTAAAAATAAATTAACAGCAATACAATCCGCACATGGCAAAATCAAAGATAACAGTAGAAACCAAGCCGGGACGTTCTTCGAAAGATTCTAATCGATCAATAATAATTATAGGAGCCCTATTTTTTATCTTCGGTTTCGTTACCTGGTTAAATTCATTGCTCATACCTTACCTGGAAATAGCCTGCGAATTAACTAAATTTCAATCGTATTTTGTCACATTTGCTTTCTACATTGCCTACGTGGTAATGGCACCCATCTCTACTCGCACCCTTAATTGGTTAGGCTTTAAAAAAGGAATGTCTGTGGCTTTAATTATTATGGCTTTTGGAGCTTTGCTTTTTATTCCTGCTGCCATCTTCATAACGTATATTGTTTTTCTGTTAGGCCTTTTTATTATGGGTAGCGGTTTAGCGATTCTTCAAACGGCTTCGAATCCTTACATAACCATTGTGGGGCCTGCAGAAAGTGCTGCAAAGCGTATAAGTATTATGGGGATATGCAATAAGCTTGCAGGAGCGGTGGCCCCTATCCTTATTGGATTTTTTTTGCAACTGGATAAGGCAGATGAATTAAGATCTGAAGTTGCAGGACTTTCTCTTTCTGAAAGGAATGAAGAACTTAACGCTATGGCAATGAGGGTTACCACCTTATATTGGAATTATAATAGTCTTAATACTTCTTGCCCTGTGGGTTTATAAATCCAGTCTGCCGAAAGTAGAAGCCGAAGAAGAAGATGAAACTTTATCCTCTTCAAACGCAGGGAAGAAAAGTGTTTTGGAATTTCCGCATCTGGTCCTGGGAGTAATAAGTCTTTTTCTGTACGTAGGAGTTGAGGTGATTGCAGCAGATAGTATTATAAGCTATGGAGCTTCCCAGGGTATTGCTTTAACTACAGCTAAATATTTTGCAACCGGAACAATGATAGCCATGATCATTGGTTATATAATAGGCATTATCACTATTCCAAAATACATGAAACAAGAAAATGCTTTGCGGATCTCTGCTGTTGTAGGTGTGGTTTTTTCTTTACTTGCCATAGTCACCAGCGGGTTCGTTTCACTCGCTTTTGTTGCATTACTGGGACTGGCGAATTCCTTGATGTGGCCCGCAATCTGGCCAATGGCTCTTGCAGACCTGGGAAGATTTACAAAAGCAGCCTCTTCTTTAATGGTAATGGGAATTGCCGGTGGTGCAGTTCTTCCGTTGATTTATGGAGCCCTAGCAGAAAGATGGAATTCACAGGATGCTTATTGGATAATGTTACCATGTTACCTTTTTATCCTCTACTTTGCAATTTTGGGGTATAAAATCAGAAAGGCATGATTGATATACTTTATTTCCTCAATATAGAATTTAGATGATGAAGTTACCTTTACTTTTTAAGTTTCGTAATTTTGTTGAATCGATAATGATAAAAACGAGGAACCCAAAGCCTTTCCAATCCGAGACTGTGCTATCAAATCTATTTAATAAAGAGCGAAAGCCATATGATGGTCTGGTCCCAAAGAACCATACGGTACGCGTTATAAACACAATAATTGATCATATTGATATCCCCTTCTTTAGAAAAGAGCTACAAAGGTGATGGCACTTCCAGTTACACCCTCCTCCCGGATGCTTCCGAAGTTGTTATCTTTGTCTGTTTGCGAAAAACCTATTCTTTCCGGAAAAATCGAACGAGCCATATAGCAGAACGTTCACTTTGTAATAGCTTAGCGGCCAGAGCAGGCCGACCATGGGTCCATCAATGATTTTAGAGGCAAACGCTTAAAGAAGAGGTTCAGAGAGATTTTCATCAGGTGGTGCTTTTATTGGCAGGGCAGGGTGCTGTCACTGAAATTCCTCAATGTAGGCGGCACTAGGATAGAGGCCAGTGCCAACCACTATACCTTGCATGGATCAAGTTGGAGTTATTCTCTGTGCGTTTTGGGGTAATACGAAAAACAGCCCGTCTGTTTATGCACAAGGTACGGGAGACCATATCGAGCAGTGGCAATCATCCAATGGGAGAAATGTCCACGTCGATGAATTGTTCTGGGTGGACGGGAGAAAGAACAAATTGGCAGAAGCTATAAAGCTAAAGAAAAAGAAAGCAATAACGGCTGTTGATTTAACGGAGGAGGGCAAGGTGAAGTGGATATACACAATGCGTATTGAGGATTTTTCCGCCAGATCCCGGCATATATCTTCGTCAATCATATTATTCGGGATGCGAAGAATAAAAACAGATAAATGGAGATGGCGCCGTCCCATAACCAAGGTTTAGGATATCACGAGATCAACAGCAACAGTGGGTTTAAATTTCAAAAGCTCTACAAGAACGATCTATTTCTAGGTAAATGATTTCGATATCAATAGATATTTAATGAATTTTGTAATGGGTTCAGTCGCGCCCAAAGCAAAGGTTGCAATTTTTCACGATCTAGTAACTAAACGGTGAAAAGGAGTCAATCTTTTTTCAAAGGGAAGGTGCTTAAGGTGTATTGGTGTGAATATTTTTTTTAGTTGATTTGCGTATAATTAATTGTGTCTCCAAGACTATAGTTTCTGAAGAAATAATTTCATTTTTTTCTTCTATTTGACGAATTAATAAATTCGCTGCAGCCTGTCCCATTTCGAACGCCCTGTCATTTACAGTAGTTATTTTAGGTTCGATAATTTTGGATATTGGATAATTACTAAAACCTATAACTGCTACATCTTTTGGAATTTCATAATTAGCTTTTTTGAATACCTGTAACGCACTTACGGCAGTATAGTCATTAGCACAGAATATTCCATCAGGCTTCCCTTGCAGTTTGAGAAATCTTTTTGCACACTTAACTCCTTCTTCATAGCTAAGTTCTTTAGTATATTCAATCAAGTTATGTTTTATAGGTAAATTATTCTTTGTTAAGGCTGCTTTGTACCCTTCTAACCTAGCTTTGAAAATGCTGGTTGCTGGATTTCCAGCAATATGAGCAATTCTTTTGCAGCCAATCGATATAAGGTGTTCGGTGGCCTTAATAGCTGATTCAAAGTCATTAATAACTACCTTACTGGCCTCATAATTTTCCGGAACCCTGTCGTAAAAGACAACAGGAACTTCTAGCTTTTTAAAATGTTCATAATTGTCGGTTTCTAGACTTAAACAGGCTATAATTCCATCCACCATTTTTGTTTGGAGGATTCTTACAATTTCGAGTTCCCGATCTAATGAATCTTTTGATTGAAATATTGTAACGTTGTAACTAGCTTTATAGGCAAATTCTTCTATTCCACTAATGACGAGTGAATGAAAATGAATGTCAATTCGTGGAACTATGATGCCTAAAGAGGTTGTTTTTTTCTTTCTAAAGCTTGAAGCAATTGAGTTGGGAATGAAGCCTAGTTCTTTAGCTTTTTGATTCACAATTTTTTTGGTGGCCTCACTAATAGCCGGATGATTGGCAATCGCACGGGAAATGGTGGATGGAGCTAAATTTAGTTCATTAGCTAGGTCTTTTAAGGTAATTCTTCGTTTTTTCATATCATTATAGGACAAACGTTTGCATTAAAAAGAGAGCTAATGAGTGTTCATATTTTTTGTGTTCAAGCTAGGCCTGGAGTTATATATTATAAATTTTCACCAAATTTAATTATAAATTGGTGAAAATCGTGGTTCATTATAAATAATTCCGGAAAACTTATGCAAACGTTTGCATTTAATGTAAGTTTGTTTTAGATTTGGTTTTAAGTTTGTTTTAACGCTATTTATAAACTAATTAATAATAAATTATGAACGAAAAAAATTGTTTGTTATCCTTTATAGATTTCAGGCTCAGGCTTTCCTCAAAGTTAAACATCACTTTTTTACTAATGTTCTTTGTAATAAACATGTTTGCTCAAGAGAAAACGGTTTCTGGAAAAATAATAGATGGTAATAGTGGGGAACCTCTAATGGGCGTTAATGTAATTGTAAAAGGAACTTCTAATGGTGTGTCTTCTGGTTTTAATGGTGACTATGTCATTCATAATGCTTCACCAGATGATGTACTGGTATTTTCTTTCTTAGGTTTTGAGACTAAGGAAGTTGCGGTTGAGGGAGAAACTGAAATAAATTTGGCTATGGAACCTGCTACAAATGCATTAGAGGAATTAGTAATAGTTGGGTACGGGAAAAAGAAAAAGAGGAATTTGACAGGATCTATTGCTTCTATTGATAGCGAGGAAATTAGTCAATCGGCTCTTAATGATCCAGTTTCAATTTTGCAGGGAAGAGCTGCGGGTGTTCAGGTAATTTCTAATTCTGGTGCTCCTGGTGGCGGAATGACAATACGGGTAAGAGGAAATTCTTCATTAAACTCAGGAAATACTCCTCTTTATGTTATTGATGGTGTACCGATTGAATCAAGCGAGCTCTCGACATTAAATGGCTCTGAGAACCATGGTCTAAATCCCTTGGCAGCAATAAATCCAGGGGATATAGAGTCGATAGAAATTTTGAAGGATGCAGCATCAACAGCTATATATGGATCCAGGGCTGCAAACGGAGTTGTCATGATTACAACAAAACGAGGTTCGGCGGGGGCAGCTAGAGTAAATCTAAATGTGAGCACAGGGGTAAGTGAGATTACTAGAAAATTAAGCGTTTTAAATGCTAGTCAATATCGGGAGGTTATAGTTGATTCCTATAGGAATATGGAAAATCCGATAGAAGTCACCTGGGCTGTAATTGATTCCTTGAACCCTAGAAATAATGGAGATATCGATTGGCAAGAAGAACTGTATCAGATAGCACCCCAGTACAAGGTTGATTTGTCTGTAAACGGTGGTTCAGAAAATATGAGATATGCATGGAGTTCTTCCTTCCTGGATCAGGATGGAATTATTTTAGCATCTAATTATCAAAGGGTAACATCCAGGCTTAATGTTGATTTCGATATATCAGAAAAAGTTACAGTCGGACAAAGTATTTCTTATACTAATGGTGTTAATAATAGAATAAATGCTGCGGGAACAGGTAATACCAGTCTGGTAAGAGAGTTGCTTGTTCGCCCACCTTCCTATTCTATGTATTTGCCAGATGGATCTCTAAATGGATATCAATGGGGAAGGAGGAATCCTGTTGGACTTGCAGAACAGGCAACACATATAAATAAGACTAATAGGGTAATTGGTAACCAATACCTCGAATATGATATCATAGAAGGTCTGAGGTTTAGAACTAATGTTAGTCTCGATTATCTTTCCATGAAAGAGGATGAGTTTTTTCCATCAACTCTTGATTATCGTGAAGGATACAATGAAGGAGCAGTGCGTTCGATAAATAATTTAACATGGGCTAATGAGAATTATATTACATATGACCGGCAGTTTGGGGATCATAATTTTTCATCTCTACTTGGGTTAAGTATTCAAAACTGGAAATATGAACGAACAGGATTAGACGGAATGTTTTTCCCGAGTGATAATATTAGAACATTAAATGCAGCAGGGACGATATCCAATCAAGAGGTCAACATTACTACAGAACATTCTATGTTGTCTTACTTCGGACGAGTTTCTTATGATTATATGGAACGATATTTATTAGAATTTAATTTAAGGGCTGATGGCTCATCCAGGTTCGGAAGAGATAAGAGGTTTGGATATTTCCCCTCTGCTTCAGCCGGGTGGAGGTTCTCTGACGAGTTTTTTATGAATGATTTAGAATTCTTGAATGATAGTAAGTTGCGCTTCAGCGTTGGACAGACCGGGAATGAAGCCATTGGTAACTATACTTCTCAAGGAGAGTTTTCTGTGGGAACTAATTATTTAGATATGTCAGGTGCTGCTCCTTCTGTTATGCCTAATTCAGGATTAACATGGGAGACTACAACTCAGTACAATGCAGGAATTGATATTGCTCTGTTTAATAATAGAATACTTTTCACTGCAGATGCTTACTTGAAAGAAACCAATGATTTACTTTATAATGTGCCTATTCCAAGGACTACCGGATTTAATTACATAACTCAAAATATTGGAAGCATTGAGAATAAAGGGTTGGAATTTTTGCTCACAAGTCACAATATTGATAAAGAATTTCGTTGGAATACCAGTCTGAACGTCAGTTTAAATCGTAATAAAGTAGTAGATCTTCCGGATAATCTTCTTACCAATGGATATATACAGAACGGGAGATATCATATTCTTCAAGAAGGTATGCCTATCGGAATTTTTTACGGCTGGAAATTTGAAGGAGTCTATGCTCGTGATGAGGACAATGTGAATGGTGTGACTAACGGTGCATTAGGGAGAGAGTTTCAAGGAGGGGATCCAATTTGGAATGACTTGAACAATGATAATATTATAGATGAAGATGATAGACAAATTATAGGTAATGCACAGCCTGATTTCTTTGGAGGGATATCTAATGATTTTCACTATAGAAATTTCAGCCTGAATATATTCTTCCAGTATTCTTATGGGGGCGATATATATAGCGAGATCAATCATCAAAGGAATTCCGTTGTTAGTTATAATAACCTTTCCACAGATGCTTTGGATCGGTGGCGAAATCAGGGAGATGTTACTAATTTTCCCAGACCGTTGCGTGACGATCCTATGCAGTCTGACAGTAGAATTCAAAGCCGATGGGTTGAAGATGGTTCTTATATAAAATTGAAAAATGTCAATCTGCAATATAACGTGCCTCCCAGCTTGATCGAACGTTTGGGTTTAAATACCCTTGAGGCATATGTCACTGCCTCGAACTTGATCACATGGACTAATTATACCGGTTATGATCCAGATGTTAATTCTTATAGCGGATTAAGAGCTGGAGTTGATGAGGGTTCCTTCCCTCAAAGCCGTACAGTCATTTTTGGATTAAATTTTGGATTTTAAAAAAATATGAGAACTATGAAAAATATAAAAAAGTTCATTGTTGTATTGATTTTGTTTCAAGCATATTCCTGCTCGGAAGAAATCTTAGAGAAAGATCCACAGAGCAGTTTTTCTGCCCAGGGTTTCTATAAAACGACAGCGGATGCAAGAGCAGGAGTAAATGGAATCTATGATGCACTACAATCTGCTATGCGTATAAATTTCTCCTTTTGGGGAGAAGGAAGAGCTGATGCTGTTGATACAAGACATTCGGGTGATCCTTTGGCCCTTAAACAAAACAATCTTACCCAGACGATCAATTCAGCCAGTTGGAATAATTTATATGAAGTGATCAGCCGCGCTAATTATGCCATAAAATATATTCCATCAGTTTTTGAAGAAGAAAATGATTTTAGTCGGCAATTAATTGGGCAAGCCCGTGCCTTACGTGCGTTGTCCTACTTCTATGCCGTGAGAGTATGGGGAGATGTCCCTTTAATAACAGAGCCTTACGAAAGTGTGGAACAGGATTTCTTTGTGGAAAGAACAGGTAAAGAAATGGTTCTAGATCAGATTGAGGCAGATTTAATCTATGCTTCAGAAAATGCTAGGGAAAGTAATGGAGGTGACGGTGATAGAATTCTTTTTACTCAAGGAGGCGCAGATGCACTATTGACCCATGTATATATGTGGAGACAAAAATACGGTGATGCAATTGCGTCAGCAGAAAGAGTTATGAATAATGATCTATATTCTCTAGTCTCAATAACTAATTGGAATAATATTTTCTCTTCCGGTTATTCTAATGAAACTATTTTTGAAGTGGGGTATAATGAAACTCAGACCAATTCTCTGAGAGTTCTTTATGCCTTAGGGTCGGATAGTCATTATTTCCCAAGTGAATCTTTTAGGAACTCTTTCGAGGAGGGAGATCTAAGGGAAACTCTAATTTATGATGTTACTGAAGAAGAACCACGAAAAATATGGAAATTTTTTGGAGAAGGCTTTAATGATGAAAGTCCAGACCCTTCAGGAAATAATATTGTACTTTTAAGATTAGCAGATATTATTTTATTGAAAGCCGAAGCACACAATGCGCTTGGTGAAACAGCGGAGGCTCTGCAATTGTTAAACCGAATTCGGGAAAGAGCCGGCTTGCCTGAAATAGACGAACAGGAGGCTGTGAACCTTTACGGTGATTTAGAATCTGCTATATTACATGAAAGACTTATTGAACTCTCCTTTGAAGGTCACCGATGGTTTGATTTGGTAAGGACAGGAAGAGCCATAGATGTAATGAATCCTATAAACGGATTAAGTGACGAAGGAAACCTGGTGTGGCCTATACATGAAGATGCGTTTAATAGAAATCCTAACCTGGAACAGAATCTCTTTTACAGATAGAATAGAGAGTCTTCCGTTAAAATAAATTAAGATGAAAAAAAATAATAAAATAAGACATTTTTCACATCTCATTATGGCCATCTGTTGTTTAAGCTTTTTGAGTAGTTGTGAGATACAAGAGAGTTTTGAATATACCAAAAGTAATCCTGAAGATATCTCGGAATTAACGGCTTGGGAGTTTATTCAAAACCATGATTCGTTGGCAATGTATGAAGAAGCTATAAGATTAACTGGACTTGAGAGTTTTTATCAAGAAGATTCCTCAAGAACGTTTATAGCGCCAAATAATAGTGCCTTTGAGAATTATTTGTCCGATAATGGTTATGCCAGCTTAGAAGAAATTCCTCGGCCAATCTTGCGGAACAGCATAAAGTACAGCATTGTAAACGGAAAGGTTTCCTTTAACGATCCGGATCTTTTTGAAGCCAATAATCCTATTGCTTATGAAACGGGAAACGGACAGGTGATGTATTTGTCTCATGACAGTAATTTTCGGGGGCTGATAAATGAAGGGACAAGTAATCAATGGACAATTACCACCTCTAATTTAGAGGTCGAAAATGGCGCTGTTCACGTAACCTCTTCTATTGTATATTTTTCAGCTTTACAAGTTGATACCGGGGTCCCTGACTATGTAGCTGAGAAGGACACAATTTATCCATTACATGATGCTTTTGTTAATGGAGGGAACCTATCGGGAAATAACTATGGTAGTGATCAACTATTGAAGGTTAAAAATGTAACTGGTGAAGGTCCTTATGATCGCAAGGCATACCTGATGTTTGACCTCAGCGAATTTGACAAAGAGGGTGTAATAACGGACTTGAAGCTGGAATTGGCTGTAAGATTTACCCATGGAAAAGGTTTGGACTTCTATGTTCATTCCGTTTCGGATACTTTATGGAATGAAATGGGGTTGACCTGGGACAACGCTCCCGCGGCTGGCCCTGAACCTATTGCCAGTATCGTAACTTCGAAAATGTCAACATTTGAATTTGATCTCACCGATTATTACTTGGATTTAGAAGGGTTAGGTAAGGCGTCCTTCATGTTGGATCAGACAGCCGGAGGAGATGAGACGGATGAGTTTGCCTCGAAGGAGAATACAACTCTGCCTGCTCCAATGCTCATAGCAACACTGGCCTCAGGGGAAAGTAACTTGGTGTTTGAAACAAATTCCGGTTTTACTGTGAATGAGGGTGATGTTTTCGCTCTTGATAACAGTATTCTGGAAATTTCCGGAGCTCCGGTAGCGGATATTATCTATACAGTTGAAGAGGTGCCGACCAATGGCTGGCTTCTAACGGGAGCGACAATTCTTGAAGAAGGTGCCAGTTTTACCCAGAATGATATCGATGTTATGAACATCCTATACATCAATAATGGCGGAGGCAGTGATAATTTTGTTCTTTCTGCCAGAGATAGAGCCGGCTCCAGGGTGGAACCCTTTGATGTTTCTATAACTATTAATTAATTATATAATTTAATGAAGATCAGTTGCAGTCCCAAGAGAATGCTCAGATTGAGCCTTGTTCTATTTCTTTATTTAACAGTGCAATCATGTAGTAGCCAGGAAAATGAGGGGGAAGAAGAAAAGGAGCCAACGACCAGAATTATTGAGTTTTCTGGTTTTGAATGGGTAGTTCGAACTTCAGGAGAAAATTTTGTAGGACCAGGACCCAACCTTTTTTCTGATTCAGAAGAAAATGTGTGGGTGGATGATCAGGGCCGGTTACATCTAAAGATCGTACAAAAAGGAGGTAATTGGTTCTGCTCTGGTATAACTTTGCGGAAAAACTATGGACATAATAAATATGTGTTTTATGTAGCAAGTCGGGTCGACCAACTGGATCCTAATGTGGTAGCCGGTTTATTTACTTATAAAAATGACGAAGAAGAGATTGATATCGAATTTTCACGATGGTCTGATCCGAATAATGAAGATTCACAATTTGCAGTACAACCTTCTTATTTACCTAACAATAAAGTGCGCTATGATCTAAACCTGGAGGGGTCTTTTTCTACACATTGGTTTGACTGGCAGGAGTCATTTATTGAATTTGCGAGTTACAGAGGACATACATTAGATCCGGAAGAGGAGGATATTATTCATGAATGGAGATATACAGGAGATAATATTCCTCCGGACGTTGATGAAAGGCTTAAGATAAATCTATGGCTCTTCAGGGGAAATGCTCCTTCAGATCTTGAAGAGGCTGAAATGGTTATAGACCGGGTCGAAATTTATTAATCAGGATACATAGGCGGTTCTTAGAAATAAATCTTCTCATTGAAAAAAGAGTAAAGCTCGAGGAGGGGTTCTATTTCCTGAAATTAATCTCTGAATTTAAAAATTATATAATAAAGAAGAAAGAAATGAAAATTGCTAATTTTCCGGAGAATGTTCATGTCTTCGTGGATAGAGAATCGACAGCAATGGCTGCGGGCAGAGCTGTAGAAAAATGCATTGAAAAGCTACAAGAAGAAAAAGAAACGATTAGGATGATATTTGCTGCAGCCCCTTCTCAAGATGGGATGTTGGATTATTTGGTGCACTCATCCACAATTAATTGGCATAAAATAATTGCATTTAATATGGATGAATATATTGGATTGCCAAAGGATTCGCCTCAATTGTTCGCGACCTATTTAGAGAAGAGACTTTTTTCTAAAGTGGATCTTAAAGAACGATTCACCATCAATAGTGAAGAAAAATCTCAGGAAGAAATTGGAAGATTTACAGATCTGATTAATGATGGTACTATAGACATCGTATGTTTAGGGATAGGAGAGAACGGGCATATTGCTTTTAACGACCCTCCTGTAGCTGATTTCAATGACCCGGATATCATTAAAGTAGTTGAATTAGACGAAGCCTGTCGTTTGCAACAGGTGAATGAAGGACTTTTCGATTCTTTAGAAAAAGTACCCGAAAAGGCACTTACCTTAACCATTCCTACTCTCATGAAAGGGGAGCACCTGTTTTGTGTGGTGCTGGGAGAAAATAAATCGGAAGCAGTAGAAAATGCACTTACGGGGCCTATCGCCACCTCGTGCCCTGCATCTATACTTACGGAACATCCGAATTGTGAGTTCTTTTTTGATGAAGAAGCTTTTGGAGCAATTTCCTTTGATGAAAGCAGTGCGCAGAGAATAACAGGAGCAAAATATTAGAAAATTCAACTGGTGAAAAGGTGAAGGGCATCCTCGAAACACCTGGTTTCTTAATAAGAAATCTGGAAAAATCCTTAACTAAACGAAAATACCAATAGAATGAGCAATAAAAAGATTTTCAAATTATTTATAGTCGTTTTGGCTATGAATATACCGTTCTTGGGTGGAGCACAGGCTCCATTACCTTCAATAAGTGAAGATTTCAAAAGGAAAGGATTCCATGTCGATTTACGGATTCAGGTAATGACTCCACAAGCTTTACGAAATTTTGCAGATGAACTCGCCGAATTCGGCATGAATACCCTTGTGGTGGAATGGGAAGGAACCTATCCTTTTAAGGAGCATCCAGTTATCTCTAATGAATTCTCCTATAGTAGAGAAGAAGTGATAGATTTTATTTCCTACTGTGAGAGCCTTGGGATTGAGATCATTCCCTTACAACAGAGTCTGGGGCATGTAGAGTATATTCTCAGAAATCCGCGGTATAGTGTTTTAAAAGAGGATAGGAAAGACATTTCCCAGTTATGTCCTATGGAAACAGTGGAAGCCAGAAAACTCTATACAGATCTATTTTCGGATATGGCCGAAGTTCATAATTCCGATTATATACATATTGGGGGAGACGAAACTTATCTTCTTGGGCATTGCGAGAAATGTTCTAAGAAAGTGGCAGAGCAGGGAAAGTCAAAGCTCTTTGTGGACCACATGAAAATGATCACCGAAATAGTCATAGACCTAGGGAAAAAACCAGTAATGTGGGCTGATATTATCCTGAAATATCCAGAAGCAGCCGGAGAATTACCAGAGGAGACAATTTTTGTTGATTGGAACTATGGCTGGAAGGTTAATCACTTCGGGGATGTTTCAGCCCTTCAAAAAGAAGGATTTACTTTCTGGGGTGCCCCTTCTATTCGGAGTCATCCAGATAACTGGTACATGACGAATTGGACTACACATTTCAGAAATCAGAAGGATTTTGTTCCATATGCCAGAGAAGCGGGATATGAGGGAATGATCATGACCTCCTGGTCAACTTCGGGAGTTTATGGATTTACCTGGGATGTGGGAGATCATGTCATAGACATGGAACAAATAAGAAATACTTATCCAATGGCAGGTTTCCGTATTTTGATCGCAGCCTTTGCACAGGCACTGGATCAGGAAGAACCACTGGATCCTGAAGCTTTTGTTGTGAATTACGCCCAGCATAGGTTTGGTCTTACAAAAGAAGAAGGAAAAAAACTTTGGCAATTTTTATCAGTTCGTCCTGAACTGATCCAGAACGGTAAACCTGCCAGAAGCGAAAGTATTTCGGAGATCAGAAATTCCTACGGTGAGGCTAGGGAAATGTTGTATAAACTTAAACCTAAAACTAACTTGGAGGAATTTGCTCATTTTAAACTCATGGCCGATCTGAGGATGCATTATCTGAAATTCAAAGAAGTAGAGGCTGAATATAATTCTAAAGACTATGAGAGAGAAGATTCTCAGGAGCTATTGACCAAACTGGATGAGATATTCGAGGAGGCAGGGGAATTAAATGAACGTTTTGCGGAGCTGCATCAGGACTTTCTTTACGATGCTGAAATAAAAGATCAGAATGAAATCAGGATTCAGCCTGTGGAAGTACTCTACAGCCGCCTTTCAAAACTTAAAGGGGTAAAATAAAGTATCTCAGGTGCCCAGAACCTGTTGAAATTAACACAAGGATTGGATCCTCAGGAAATAATTTTAACAACACAACCTAATTAATGCAACTTTCAGACTGGATTGTATTATCGTTATATTTTCTCATGCTTTTGGCCATTGGCCTGTGGGCGTATTATCGGGTAAAGAACTCTGCCGATTTCTATACGGCTGGAGGAAAGCTGCCGTGGTGGTTATCGGGTGTTTCTCACCACGTTTCAGGTTATAGTGGGGCTGTGTTTGTAGCCTATGCCGGAATTGCTTATACCCACGGATTCACCCTTTATGTCTGGTGGGCATTTACAGTGGGAATAGCAACGATGATTGCAGGATTCTTCATTGCGCCAAGATGGGCCAGGTTAAGGATTTATTCGGGTATTCAATCTCCGACAGAATACCTCCTCATAAGATATAATCTGCCGACCCAACAGCTGATCGCCTGGGCAGGGGCCATAATTAAAGTCTTTGATACTGGAGGTAAGCTTGCGGCCATAGCAGTCCTGCTAAATGTTTTTAGCGGTGCCAGTATTACTTTCGGAATTGTTCTTGTTGGCACTGTCTCCCTTATCTATATAACTATTGGAGGCCTATGGGCAGATGTTTGGAATGACTTTGCCCAGTTTCTGGTACAGATTGTTGCAGGAATTACAATGTTCGTAATGATCATGATGCAGCTTGAAGATGGCTTTAGTGGGATCTTCAGTATGTGGGAACAACTGCCGGAAGGAAATTCCGATTTCTTTAATGATCCTTATACTATCATGTTTGCCTTGGTCATGCTAGTGATAAATTTCTTTAGTTACAGCGGAGGAACCTGGAACCTGGCTACGCGATTTATAAGTTCCTCTTCCGGAAAGGTTGCCAGGAAAGCTGCGGTTCTTTCTTCTCTTTTATATTTCGTCTGGCCTCTGGTTTTGCTTTACCCTATGTTTGCTGCCCCTTTATTTTTTGAAGATCTGTCAGATCCAACCCTGTCTTACGGGATGATGGTTTTAGAATTCCTGCCTGCCGGATTAGTAGGACTGGTTCTGGCTTCTTTATTCGCAAATACGCTTTCTATGACAGCTTCGGATTCTAATACTGTTTCTGCTGTTATAAGCCGCGATATCCTTCCAGTGGTTTTTCCATCCGTAAAGAAATTTTCAAGTAATAAAGCACTGAGAATGGCACGAATAACGACCTTTTGCTTTACTGCATTAACCATTCTTACTGCCTTAAATGCAACTCATTTCGGTGGTGTTTTTGGGCTATTGATCACCTGGTTCGCAGCCTTACTTGGACCTATCTCCATACCAATGATCCTGGGTCTTTTACCGATTTTCAAACGGAGTAATGGTCCGGCCGCAGTAATTTCAATAATTGGAGGCTTACTAACATTTATTTTCCTAAAAGTTTTTCCAACCCAATCCCTCGCATTAGAAATAGGCGGACCTACTCTTGTATCCTTTCTCTTATTTGTGCTCCTCGGATTCCTGAACCAAAAGGAAGTACCTGCTGAGGTGAGGGAGCTTCATCTCAATCTCGACAATAAACATTGATCTGTATGGAAGTTTATGAAGGGTATGACTACAAAACAAAGGAACCTATTAAAATAGAGGTTGAAAACGGTGAAATTGTAAGTGTTGAAAAAAGCAGTTACAATGGATCCTGTTTTATTGCACCTGGGTTGGTTGACCTTCAAATAAACGGATACAAAGGATTCAATTTTAATCGGAAAGAATTAAAAGAATCGGATGTCATTGCTGTAACTCACCTAATATGGGAACAGGGGGTCACCACATATTTCCCCACAATTGTAACCAACAGTGATGAGAATATTCTGGCTAGTCTAGAAGTAATTGCCACGACATGTGAGAACAACAGGACGATTAATAAATCCATAGGTGGAATCCACCTGGAAGGACCCTTTCTTTCTGAGGAAGATGGTCCCAGAGGTGCCCATCCTCTGAAATACATAAAGGCACCGGATTGGAAACTTTTCTGTAAGTGGCAGGAGGCCGCAGGGGGAAGAATTAGAATAATAACCCTTACTCCGGAATGGCCAGGATCTATAGATTTTATTAAGCGTTGTGTACGATCAGGAGTTACTGTTTCCATAGGCCATACCTCGGCGAATTCTGAACAGATCCAGGAAGCCATAGATGCCGGTGCATCCATGTCTACTCATCTCGGAAATGCAGCACATCTACTTTTGCCCCGCCATCCGAACTATATTTGGGATCAACTTGCGGCAGATGATTTATGGTCCACTATTATTGCAGATGGCTTTCACCTGCCTCAGTCTGTTTTGAAGGTGTTTCTGAAAGTTAAACCAGAAAAATGTCTCCTGGTAAGCGATGCTACTAATTTTGCAGGATTAGAGCCCGGTTCCTATACGAGCCATATAGGAGGAGAGGTTGAACTTAATGAAGCAGGACGCCTTTACATTAGAGATAATCCCAAGCTATTAGCAGGTTCTGCTCAGAGCCTTTTGTGGTGTGTAAACCATTTGGTGAACTCAGGAATTACCTCTTTGGAAAATGCGCTGGAAATGGCATCGGTAAAGCCCATGGAAGCCCTTAGTGTGACTGCTCCAAATAGAATAGAAAAAGGGAAATCAGCTGATCTTATTTTGTTCGAGAGAAAGGATAAAGAAATTAAGCTGGTACAAACCATTAAATCAGGAAGACCTGTTTTTTCTAAAGAACAATAAAATGAACTGGATTCTTAGGTGATACTTCATATTTAAAACATTAAAAATGAGGTTATAAGAACAAAACCTGAACCAGAGAAAAATGACATATAAAAAATTAAATCAAACGAATTATGAAACCTCATAAGTTACTTCTTGCAGTAATCTTTTTATTCACAACTGCTATTCATTCCCAGGACGGAATCAATGTTATTCCTCAACCCACTAAAGTAGAAATGGGAACCGGTGCTTATTTTCTTGAAGGAGATGTAAAACTCATTGCTATTTCCTCGGTTAAAAGTGAGGCTGATTATCTGGCATCTGTATTAGAAAAAGGATTCGGAAAGAAACCTGATATTCAGCAGAGAGGAGCTGGAATTGCTCTTAAAATAATACCAGACCTAAAAGATAAGCTTGGGGAAGAAGGTTATACTCTGACAATCAAAAAAAACGGAGTAACAATAGCAGCAGGAAATCAGACCGGGATTTTTTACGGGATCCAGTCTTTCAGACAGCTCTTGCCTCCTAATTTTGAATTCAAACCACAGACTGATGACATTGAAATCCCTGCAGTCAAAATCGCTGATAATCCCCGGTTTCCATGGAGATCATTTCATTTAGACGAATCCAGACATTTTAAAGGAATGAAAGAGGTCAAGAAGCTCTTAGATCAGATGGCCCTACTAAAGATGAACAAATTCCATTGGCATCTTACCGATGACCAGGGCTGGAGAATAGAAATCAAGAAATATCCTCTATTGACAGAAATAGGATCAAAGAGAAAGGATACGCAAATAAGCAGGAATAGTGACCAGTTCACAGGAGAGCCACATTCAGGTTTTTATACGCAGGAAGAGATCAAAGAAATCATTGAATATGCGAAGAAGCGACATATAACCATAGTTCCTGAGATTGAAATGCCAGGTCACGCAATGGCAGCTGTTGCAGCTTATCCGTGGTTAGGTTCCCTTGGGACGACCAAAGAAGTGGCGACGATTTTTGGGAAAATGGATGATTCTTTCAATATTTCCGATCCCAAGGTAATAAATTTCTTAAAAAATGTTCTGGATGAGGTGATGGCCCTTTTTCCGGGTGAGGTTATTCACATAGGCGGAGATGAGGTGAATTTTGAACCCTGGAAAAACTCTGAATCTATACAGGCTTTTATGAAAAAAGAAGGTCTGAAATCACCTGTTGATCTCCAGATATATTTTACAAACCAAATCTCTAATTATGTAGATAAAGCCGGAAAAAGGATGATGGGATGGAATGAAATAATGGGGGATGACATTCATAAAGAACATGGAGCCGATATTGGGGAAGTTGAGCAAAAACTGGCAGAATCAGCAATTGTGCATTTCTGGAAAGGAGAGCTGGACCTTATTAATAACGCTGTTGAGGAAGGTTATGACGTCGTGAATTCGAATCACTGGGATACCTACCTCGATTATACTTATGAAAGGATACCTTTGTCCAGGTCGTATTCTTTTAATCCCATTCCGGAAGGGCTTGATGAAAAATACCATTCGAAGATCCTTGGTTTCGGAACTCAGATGTGGAGCGAATATATTCCCACTGTGGCTCAAATGGATCAACAAATATTTCCCCGTTTAGCGGCATATGCAGAAGTGGGATGGACTTCCTTATCAGAGAAGGATTTTGAAAGGTTTGAAAATTCCCTGATAATTCTGAAGGAGAGGTGGAACTTGGCCGGTATCAATTACCACGAAGCTACAGAATAAAATCTTTTTGTACCTCCATTTGCACCAGGTAATATCTAAATGATAAGGTTGAACTATAACATGAAAAAAGTAGTGACATTCGGGGAAATGTTGCGGCTATCCCCTCCGGAACACCTGAGGTTTTCTCAGACTGTTTCCAGATTCGTCACAGGAATTGTTATTCCTGTAGATGGCGGTTTCAGCAGCTTTAGCGGAGTTTAATACTTAAAATACATTCTATGGCATTAGAACAAACTTGGATATGGTATGGTCCTAAGGACCTCGTTAGTCTTCAGGATATAAAACAAGCGGGCGCTACAGGAGTTGTGATCGCATTACACCACATCCTCAACGGGGAAGTATGGACGGTAGAAGAGATCAATAAGCGAAAACAGGAGGTGAAAGCTTCCGGTTTATCCTGGTCTGTGGTTGAAAGTATTCCGGTGCATGAGGATATTAAGAAGCGTACAGGAAGATTTCAGGATTATATAAATAATTATAAGCAGAGCATCAGGAACTTGGGTAGCTGCGGAACTGATACTGTATGTTACAATTTCATGCCGGTGCTTGACTGGACCCGTACAAATCTTGCCTTTGAAATGCCCGATGGCTCAAGGGCTTTGCGATTTGATGCCGCCCAGTTTGCTGCCTTTGAATTGTTCCTTCTGAAAAGACCCGGAGCCGAAAAGGTTTATTCTGAAAAACAACAGCAAACTGCAAAAGCCGCACTTGAGAAATTGTCTGAAGAGGAAAAGAACCTGCTAGTCAACAACATAATTGCAGGTCTGCCCGGAGCTGAAGAAGGCTATACTCTGGATCAATTCCAGGCTGTACTGGATCAATATCAGGATATACGGGAACAGGAGCTTAAGGAGAATCTTTATACATTTCTGAAGGAAATAATTCCTGCAGCCGAAGAAGCCGGAGTTCTCATGGCCATTCATCCCGATGATCCGCCATTCCCGATCCTGAGTCTTCCGAGGGTCGTTAGTACCGAGGCAGATGCAAATAAGTTATTACAAGCTGTAGACAGTCCCAATAACCGACTTTGTTTTTGTACCGGATCCTATGGAGTGATAGTAGAGAACGACTTACCCGGAATGATCGAAAGGCTTGGTAACCGTATTCACTTTATCCACCTGAGGAGTACGAGCAGGGACGCAGAAGGGAATTTCCATGAAGCAGATCATTTATACGGAGATGTGGATATGTACGCTGTAATGAAGGCTCTGGTTCTGGAGCAGCAAAAAAGAATTTTTGAGGGAAGAAAAGATCACCGGTTACCGATGCGTCCCGATCACGGGCACCAAATACTGGATGATCTTAAGAAAAAAACGAATCCCGGTTATTCGGCAATTGGCAGGTTAAGAGGTCTTGCTGAATTGCGAGGTTTGGAGATGGGGGTTGAAAGGAGCTTAACCAGCTTATAGATTTTGAGTTTCAGCAGCATGTGAAATTGATGAGAAAGCATTGCTCAGTAACAATGAATAGAAATATTTTTGCCAGCCAATCTTCCAGTTCCTTATTCAAACACTAGGATTCCAAAGAACTGCGGAAGGTGGAAGTTAGGTTTCGGATAATCCACCTTAGACCAGGTGAGATAATGCGGATGTGAACTCTCATCCGCGATCTTGTAGAAATTCGCTCTCCATTTTGCTCTTGGTGCCGGAGGAGTAACATCGTAATATTGCTTCAGAATATTAATTGGAATACGCATTTCAATCGTCCAGATAACTTCGCTCTTGATCTCGGGATCCACGACCTTGGGAAGGGAATGGGCAATATCAATCTGCCTAAAATCAGACTCAGGAATTAAGACGTTGCCTTTTTCCTCAGACCGGAACTTGAACAAAGCTGTTCCCCCGCAATTTACCTCCAGATTGAAATAGCCCTTGGAAGGATCTTTCGAGGGACTGAAGAAAAACTCCACCGCACTATCTTTGTACACCGGGTTCTGGTAATCTGTCCTGACACATCTTACATAGCGGTCTACCACCCGAAAAATTACGTAGACTGCCTCCTTATCATAAGCCATCTTGGCCTGAACCCTTGGCTTATGTACAGGTTTGGGGCCCATATACTTTTTCACTTCCAGCGGCTCGATCCCTTCCCAGGGAGATTTATACCAGTCATTGTTTATCTCCACTGGCTGAGTCAGTTTTCCAAGTGTATGGATTACAACATTCTTATTTCGGGAGAAGCTGTTCATGGAGATGCTACTTACGAGGTATAACTAATTTTTTATGCACTGTGCATTATATGTCGGACAAGGGTATTCCGAGCCGAATAGATATCGAATAATGAAATAAATCTCAGGATGACATTGCTCTTCATTTTCAAATTTTTTTCAGTAAAATTAATCAGCGGTCCACTTTACCACTTTGCCCATTAGTAGGGATAACAGGAGAGCATCAATTCAAACAAAAGAAAATTATCTTCTCATTTTCAAAATTTCCATTTCACAAAAGCTTCCATTGCTTCGTAATTTGCTAATCCTAATTGGTGATAATTAATGGCAGTTTCCCTATTCCTCTCCTGAGCCCGAACCCAAAATTCCCTTTCGTCATCCCCCGGAAAAACAGGACGGTCTTTCTGAGACTGGTGTTGGAATATAGCATTTTTCTTTCTTTCCACTTCCTGTGGGGAAAGAGGTACAGCCATTTCAATTTCATGAGTTGCGAATTCGTGCCACGCACCTCTGTACATCCATAGCCTGGCTTCACTAGTCCATTCTTCTGTTTTGCGTAATCGCTCCATAGCCTCAATAACTATATTAAAACAGACCAGGTGAGTCCCATGGGGATCAGCAAAATCTCCGGCAGCAAAGATTTGATGAGGCTTAATCTCCTGGAGTAGTTTCATAGTCAACTCCACATCAAGTTCGGTAACAGAATTTTTTACTGTTTTTCCAGTTTCGTAAAAAGGAAGTGCCATAAAGTGTATGTTCTTATCCTCAAGTCCAACATATCTTGCGCCGGCAATAGCTTCCGATTTTCTGATGAATGCTTTAACGTTTCTTACTTCCGGAACGTCTATTTGGTTAGGCTCCTTCTTTTCTATGAAAATTCTCATCTCCTCATAGGTTTTCTCAAGCTTTGAAACATCTTCCCCAATGCTCTTGTTGAAATCTATTGCAAACTCAACGTATCGCAGTACATCTGTATCCCACACTGCTGTATTTCCGGAGGTTTGGTATGCCACATGCACATCGTGTCCTTGATCTACCAATCGGCTAAAGGTCCCTCCCATGGAAATAACATCGTCATCGGGATGCGGCGAAAATATCACAGACCTTTTTCTTGCAGGTTCTGCTCGCTCAGGACGTTGTGAATCATCTGCGTTAGGTTTTCCACCAGGCCAACCGGTGATGCTGTGCTGCAGTTTATTGAAGACATTGATATTTATATTATAAGCTGGTCCCTGTTCTGTAGCCAGCTGCGCCATTCCATGATTATTATAATCTTCATCTGTGAGCTTAAGAATGGGTTTTTTAACTGCTCCCGATAACCAGATAACTGCTTTCTTGATTAATTTCTCATCCCATACACAATCTTTGACCAACCATGGTGTATCAAATCTGGTAAGTTCTGAAGCAGCATCCTTATCCAGAACAAACTCTGTGTTCTCTGGCAATTGAAGATAAGTTGCGGGAACGTCACTAGAAATTTCTCCTTCTACTGCTTTTTTTATAATTGTTGCCTTTTTAGTATTCCAGGCCATCAGGATGATTTCACGAGCCTTAAATATTGTTCCTATGCCCATGGTTATCGCTTTGGTGGGAACGTTTTCTTTTCCTCCAAAATCCCTTGAAGCGTCGCGTCTGGTAAGGTCATCTAGTGTGACTAACCTGGTACCAGAATTTGGTGCAGATCCTGGCTCATTAAAACCTATGTGGCCTGTTCTACCTATTCCCAGTACCTGAAGGTCAAGCCCCCCCAATTCCCCTATCTTATTCTCATATGCAATACAATAGTCCGCTATTTTTTCTTTTGAAAGCGTACCATCGGGAATGTGTATGTTCTCCTTTTCAATATTGATATGATCAAAGAGGTTTTCGTACATGAAGGTTACATAGCTCTGCTTTGAGGTCGGATTCATAGGATAATATTCATCCAGGTTAAACGTAACCACGTTACTAAAGCTCAGGCCTTCTTCTTTGTGGAGCCTCACCAGTTCTTCGTATACCCTTACAGGAGTAGCTCCTGTGGCTAGACCCAGGACGGCATTCTCACCTAGCGACTGTTTGTTTTTTATTAAAGTAGCGATGCGCTCGGCTACTCTCTTTGAAGCTTGATGCTGATTTTCATATACTGTTACAGGAACTTTTTCGAAACGTGTTTCTTCAAGAAGGTTTAGTCTGGCCATAATATGTTCAGATAATTTTTAGGTTGTACAAATTGCTTGAGCAAATTTTATATGTTGTTGGCTTTAAGAATTTGATTCTTAAAAATATTTTTCATAACCATTGCGACCGACCCCAGTAAGACAGAATCTCCACCTAGATTAGATAATGATATAGTGGTTTTTTCCCTTAACTGGGCCATGCAATAAGTGTTGATCGATTGCTGAATTGGAGTAGTAATAAATTGTTTGGCTTCTGCAAATTTGCCTTCCAGAATTATAAGCTCTGGATTAAAGAGTTGAATTAAGATAGCGATCCCTTTCCCCAGGTTAATTCCTACTTGTGATAAAATATTTATAGCAAATTGGTCGCCTTTATTCGCAGCATCAATAATTGTTTGAGGTTGCAGTTTTTCTACGTCCTTCTCTGAAAATTTGCTTAGGATTGAACTTTCTCCAGCTTTTATGCCCTCTTTGGCCATTCTTGCAAGTGCCATTCCTGAAGCTACTGTTTCTAAACACCCTCTTTTTCCACAATAACATAATATCCCGTCGTCAATTAAGGGATTATGACCGAATTCACCGGCAAAACCTGAGGATCCCTGGTGCATTTTTCCTTCTATTAAAATCCCCAGACCTATTCCCCAATCCATCGAAATTACCAGTACATTCTTTTTATGTTTAGCAAGACCAAAATTAGATTCCGCCAAACATGCACTTTTGGCATCATTTAAAATAAAGACAGGTTTGCCCAATTTTCTCTTTAGAACCTCTTCAAGTGACTCTGGTTCTTCTTCATTCAGAAAATACGTAAAGTTTTTTCCTTCTTTCGAAGAAACCAAACCTGGCATACTGATTCCAATTCCCAGTAATTTTTCGATATCTATACCCGATTTTTCCAGGAGGGCGTTAGTTTGTTCATATAGATGATCGGCAATACTCAGTTCCGCCTCGATTTCAAACGGAAGATCTTCAAATTCAGCTATCTTGTTATTATGGTTATCAAAAATGGCCATTTTGATTTTGAATTTTACAAGTTGAATCCCTATGATATAAAAAGATTTCTCTCTTAATCCGTAGAGGTCGGGTTTCCTTCCTCCGGCAGATTTCCCAACGCCATCTTTTTTGACCCAAGCTTCTTCAATGAGCTGATTTAATAATCGAATGGATGTGGGCGAGCTGATATTATACCTATCGCATATCTCTGTGTTTGTCTGTGCGCCCTGAAAGTAAAGATTCTCAAGGATCTTTATTTTTTGAAGGTATTTTTTCCGCTCCACATTACTGGTGCTTTCCAGATATTCTGTTTCAGTTAATAATTGTGGCTTTGTCATATTTGCAAAAATTCATTTTTTTAGGGACAAAAATATTCTTTTTTAGAGCGGTTAAATCTTAAGAGCTTATAAAAATATAATTAAATTGAAAATCACAGCAACCTTTTCTAAAAATTTTACATAAGAGTGTTTATTACAATAAAAATATATTCATATTTCAATTAATAAGATTATAAAAATGAGGAAACAGTTGTATGTTTTATCCAAAGACTTACAACCATATTGAGCTGTAGGACTAATCTAGATAGTTATTTGAGAGATACAGTTAAAATCATGGTTTTTAATAAGCAGATTTTGGTCAGCAGCTCTATCACAGGTACTCTGGAAATCAGCCAATAAAAAATTATCACAATCATTTGGCAGAGACAATTATTCGAAGAACAACATTATGAAAATTTAGCACTCCGGAATATCCCATTTCTACCACACGCTGAAAAATCGGAGGAGGGAGGGAAACGATAAAAGGAGTGCCGCGCGTATGGTCATATACGTTTAAGAAAAATTTCAGCAACAGGATCATTTGGAAAAAACCCTATTAGAAGGAGTGCTGTTACGGCTATTGGTGCAATTTCGGTTACCCACCAGAGGGCCATCTATAAAGTGACTCCAACAACAGCCCAGGCTGGTTCTCCCATTCCTGCCGGGGAATCGAAAGATTGGAGTAGAATGAATAAAAGTGGTACTGTAAAGAGGATTAATGTCTTATATCCAAACTTCATCTTTTTTTATTATCTGGACAAGATAGTAAATTCGAAAAACCAAAAAGGAATGGCAAAATTTAATAGGAAATAATTATATTTGATTTCTCGAATGTTAAACAAATTTTTTTGTGCTGTAATTCGGTCAACAAAGAGGTTTTTGTAGGGAAAAGTCTTTAAATATAGTGCTTGCGGGAGGGGTTCGAATCCCTTCGCGCCCACTATATAAAAGGTTTCCCTAATATGGGAAGCCTTTTTTGTTTTTCTTTCGAATTTTTACAGATCAGGGATCAAGCCTAATCCTCCCCATTTTCTAATGGCCATTGTCCACTTCTCTGTGGCCTCTCTTAAACCCAAATATACAGATTTCATTACAGCATCATCTGTAGGGAATGATAATTTGTATTTAGTGTACTTTCTGATCTTCCCGTTCAGATTCTCGATAATTCGTGGTATAGATAATACGCTAAAGGCGGTAAGGTCTTCCCGATTGTCCCTGTTAACTATGAAGATAGCAGGACACAGAAGGATAGGTAAATCATAAGGTTTATTTACTATTGTTTTCATGCTATTTTAAAAAGGAGTCGCATTTTAATTACTATTTGTTAGAGATATGGGAAAAGTTAACTTTATTTACAAGTAATTCAGAATTATTTGGAATGTAAAAGAATTTTTTAAACCGTAGGAGCGGATGAAATATTAATATTAAGAAACATGAGAAGTAGAGTTAAAGTTTTATTTATTCTCTTATTTACATCAATACTATTTTCTTCTTTCAAGAAGGGAGAAAATATTTACATAAGTGATCTTCAAACTGAAATGATGGTGCATCCCGAAGGGATAGACGTATTAAATCCAGCTTTGAGTTGGAAATTATCCGGGACTGAACGGGGATTAAAACAAACTGGTTACCAGATATTGGTCGCCTCTTCTGTTGAAAAATTATCTGCTGATGAGGCTGACCTGTGGGATTCAGGAAAAGTTAATTCTTCTAAATCCGTTTCGGTCAAGTATAAAGGTCAGCGACTTGAAAGTCGTGAAAATGCATATTGGAAAGTAAAGGTGTGGACTACTAATGGCAAAAGCTCATGGAGCGAACCCGCATACTGGAGCATGGGTCAATTGCATTACAATGATTGGTCTGGCCGGTGGATCGGAATGGATCGTGCTTTTCCTTGGGATCGGGAAGAAAAGTTCTCACGTTTATCAGCAAGGTACTTTCGTAAAGAGTATGACCTTAAAAAAAATATAATAAGTGCCAAAGCTTATATTATTGGCTTGGGATTGTATGAATTTTATATAAACGGAAATAAAATAGGAGATCAGGTGTTGGCACCTGCTCCTACGGATTATTCGAAGAATGTGAAGTATAACACTTTTGATGTAACCGATGAATTACGTCAAGGTGAAAATGCCGTTGCTACAATATTAGGAAACGGACGGTACTATACTATGCGACAATCCTACAAGCCTTATAAAATCAAAACATTCGGTTATCCTAAAATGCTGCTTAATATATTCGTGGAGTACGATGATGGTACTACAGAGACATTGCGGACGGATAACAGTTGGAAGATGACTGCCGATGGTCCAATCCGCACCAATAATGAATACGATGGAGAAGAATATGATGCTCGTAAAGAAATGCCAGGCTGGAAGAAATATGGTTATGATGACAGCAAGTGGTTAAATGCTGAATATGTTCAGGAGGCTGAGGGTTTGTTTGAAGCTCAGATGAATGAACATATGAAAATAGTAGAAACTATTAAACCTGTTTCTATAAATGAAATTAAACCTGATACTTATATTTTGGATATGGGGCAAAATATGGTAGGATGGATTAGGATGAAGGTGAAAGGAAATAAAGGTGACCAGGTAACACTACGCTTTTCTGAGGTTTTAGAAAAAAGCGGGGGTTTGGCAATGGAAAATCTGCGGGATGCCAAGGTTACGGATATATATACGCTCAAAGGAGCAGAAGAAGAAATTTGGGAACCCTCATTTGTGTATCATGGCTTTCGCTATGTAGAAATTACTGGATATCCTGATAAGCCTGAGATTGAAGATTTTCAAGGGCGTGTAGTGAATGATGCTCTGGAGAGAACAGGATCGTTTGAGACATCAAATCCTGTAATCAATCAGGTGTACAAAAATGCCTTCTGGGGGATCAGAGGTAATTATAAAGGAATGCCTGTTGACTGTCCACAACGCAATGAACGGCAGCCTTGGCTTGGTGATCGTTCAACCAGTGCCTATGGAGAAAGCTTTATTTTTGATAATGAAAAGCTATATAGTAAATGGCTAAATGATATTCAGTATTCCCAGAAGGCTGATGGTTCCATTCCCGATGTGGCGCCTGCCTACTGGAGGTACTACAGTGATAATATGACCTGGCCGGGAACATACCTTATGATTGCTGATATGATTTATCGTCAGTTTGGCAATGTGAAACCGATAGAAAAACATTATCCTTCCATGAAGAAGTGGTTGGCATATATGGAACAACTCTATATGAATGAGAATTATATTCTTACTAAAGATAGCTATGGTGATTGGGTTGCGCCTCCGCAGACTATTGAAGAGGGCAGGGGCATGACCGCTAATGTTAAGCATCCTAGCGAGTTGATCTCAACGGCTTATCATTATTACTACTTGCAACTCATGAAAAAATTTGCTGGTATTACAGGCAATGATGCAGATATTAAAGAATATGAACAATTGGCTTCTAAAGTAAAGGAAGGTTTCAATAATAAATTTTATAATGTAAAAGAAGATAGCTATGGTAAGAACACACTTACTGATAACTTGCTGCCCCTGTATTTCAAAATGATTCCAGAGGGTAATAAAGAGGCTGTATTTAAAACCATCACCAATATTATTGAGAAAAGGAATGATGGTCATTTAAGTACAGGGCTTATTGGCACCCAATGGCTCATGCGCAGTCTTACTGAAAATGGCCGTGCAGATCTTGCCTATCAAATTGCTACCAATACCACTTACCCTAGCTGGGGCTACATGGTTGAAAACGGTGCTACTACTATCTGGGAATTATGGAATGGTAATACAGCTGCCCCAAGTATGAATTCTTATAATCATGTAATGTTACTTGGAGACCTTATCATCTGGTATTATGAGAACCTTGCGGGTATCAAATCTGCACAACCAGGCTTCAGGAAGATTGAAATGAATCCGGTTTTTATAGACGGTCTTGATCATGTAGGAGCAACCTATGAATCTGTGTATGGAACTATTAATAGTACATGGGAAAAAAATAACAAAATTTTTTCATGGAATATTAGTGTTCCCGGAAATACAACTGCATTGGTATATATCCCGGCAGCTTCTAAACAAGGTGTGAAAGAGGGAGGAGAATCTATTTTTTCTGTGAAAGGAATCAAGTTTATGCGGATGGAAAGCGGTAGAGCTATTTTTGAAGTAGGATCCGGCAAATATTCTTTTACATCCAATTTGTAAATCTGTGTTAACCTAAGGGATAAAGACGATTAGCGAAAAAATAAGAATTATAAATAGATTACAAACTAAATTTAAGCAATGCAAAAAGTTATAAGGATTTTTCCGGTATTAGGTATACTGATAGCAGTAAACTGTTTTTATTCATGCGGAATATTTAATTCAAAAAAAGATCAGTCCGAACATCAGAATGGAATCGTTCTGGAAGAATTTGTTTATAAGACAGCTGACTTTCCGCAGAGTCATTCCGCAACCCTTTTGGAGCTTGAGGATGGTGAATTACTCTGCGCTTTTTTTGGTGGTACTCGTGAGCGAGATCCTGATGTGGAAATAAGGTTATCACGTAAGAATCCGGATGGAACCTGGACTGCCCCAGTAAGTATTGCTGACGGAGTACAATCAGAAGGCGACCGATTGCCTACCTGGAATCCGGTGCTCTATCAAAATTCTGAAGGGAAGATAATGCTGTTTTATAAAGTTGGTCCGAGTCCAAGTGAATGGTGGGGAATGATGAAGACATCTACCGATGGTGGCCATACCTGGAGTCAGGCTAAGAGGCTTAGGGATAATGTAATAGGTCCGGTCAAGAACAAACCTATAGAAATTGGAAATGGTATCATTCTTTCAGGTTCCAGTACGGAAGACAATGGATGGCAGGTTCACATTGAACGTAGTACGGATGGGGGAGAGACCTGGGATCTTATTGGGCCAATTAATGATGCCGAAGAAATGGGTGCAATTCAGCCCACATTGTTAAAGCATTCAGATGGCCGTATTCAGATGCTCTGCCGTACACGCACTGAGATTGAACACATTGCCCAAAGCTGGTCAAACGATGGTGGCCTTACCTGGTCAGAAATGAGCGTGACGGATCTTCCTAATAATAATTCCGGAATTGATGCTGTAACCCTTAAAGATGGCCGTCAACTAATAGTATATAACCATTCTACTCGAAAACAGCCCGGGATGGGACACAAAGGACGAGGAGTTCTCAATGTGTCAATCAGCCAGGATGGAAAAAATTGGGAAGCAGCTCTGGTACTCGATTATCTCGATGAATCAGGAAAACAATTCTCCTACCCTGCGGTCATTCAGACCAGTGATGGATTGGTACATATAGCCTATACTTGGCATCGCAAAAGGATAAAACATGTGGTCATTGATCCAGAGAAGCTAAAAACTTATCCTATACAAAATGGAAAATGGCCTGCAGATAGAATTCCACTAATTACCAGCATAGAACAATAAAAAATTGTTCAGATTCAGAAAAGCAATCGTGGTGAACTATATCGATTGGTATAGTTGGACAATTATATCCTATTAGATACTAGGATATGTAGGGTGGGATACATTATGAATGATATTGGTACATCTCATTTACTTTAACGAAGGCAATAATGAGTATATCCTCAGAGCTATTCTAATTTGTTAGAGGGAATTAAACTCATCAAGAAGTCTGTGAATTTTTTAATCTCCTGTAGCATGAGCTGTATATCTATGCTTCATGATAGGCTGTTCTAATGAGCTCTCCGTGCGCCATTTCACAAGAAATATCTCACCAGCAATTTTACCTGAGTGGCTTGAATTAGTGAATTTCGGAAGAATATTTATATTTAAAGATACTTTTATGGATGCGTATTTCGTTTTATATTTATTTGATTTTTTGTCTGGAAAGTTCGGCGATAATTAGAGTTTAAGTGTTCAGTATAAATCAAAATCATATTAAACCTTTATCTTCCAGGATAATAATAGGCTAATAACAATGAGGTTAGAAGATGAAATTCAAGGAGATTTTAAATAGGTTAAAAGGAGAGAAAAAGTTTATCCTTGGCAAGGATACCAAAGATAAAGTTTATTGCAGTGAAAATAAGTTTTCTACTGCAGAAAAGGCTTCAACAGAGTTTAATAGATCTGTAGAAAAGCTGTTCAACGTAAACCAATGGTCACAAATGCCGGGAATCTCCTCTGGTTTTAGCCTTTACAACTCCCATGGAAAGAAAAAGGACGCGGCCAAACCGGAAATTAGGGATTTTATAAAGATTGATTTGCCTGGGCCTGCTCCGGAGGTTTGGGTAGTGGTAATCGGTGTGCAGGAGGAAGAGAAGCTGGCTGAATTCACCGTTAGTCCAAGTGTGAATCCTACTAATAAAGATGAAGATAAAGTAGAACATTTTTTTATTGATGAAGCAACCAGCACCTTTAGGGTAGAGCTCCTGGATAAAACCATTAAAGCTTGCGAAGTTGGTAAAAATGAGGGAATAAATAAGGCTGATAAAGATGAAAACATCCGTAAGCTTATCAATATAGTAATGGCGGAAGGAGGTTGGGCTGGATTTCAAAAGTTTCAGTGGAATAAGCTAACAGAATTTATTGTGCATAAAGTCGAGCTCGGGAATGATTAATGTCTATCTTTTACCAAAATGCCATAACCTTTTTTGGATAAGGTTCTAAAAATATAATTTTCTGAAAATCAACTGGTAAGTATTTAATTATTAGCAATAATACCATATAACATAGTGGCCATAGAAGTGAACAGATAAACCACGGAGTGCTTTCAATTTGCTGAGATAAATTATTTAGAATCTAATCCCTCAATCCTTATTGAGGCAAGTCAGTTTTTCTGCAGTAAATCTAAGATTATACGGGTACCTTCCGATTGGCCATTTTCATTTTTTTTATCAATAATCTTATAACTGATCTTTCCGGAGTAACTGCTGTTGAATAATTCAATTCGTTCCTCTATTATTTTTATTCCCATACTTTTATGTTTTTTAGCGGAATTCTCTGCTGTTGAATTTCTTCTGCCAACCCCATTATCATCGATGATAATCTGGATTTTATTTGTGTGAGAAATTATATCTATCAGCAAAGTTTTTTCCTTCCTTTTACTGGGTAATAGTCCATGCCAGATCGCATTTTCGATAAAAGGCTGTAACAATAACGGAGGAATAAAGATCTTTTCAATTAACGGAGAATCATTTCCTGTTACCTTAAAAGTAAAATCTTTTTCAAATCGGTTTTCTTCTAAAGTGAGGTAGTACTGCGTTAGTTTAATTTCTTCAATTAATGATACCACGTGTTTTTGAGAAGTTTCCAAAACCATCCTGGTGTAACGGCTAAAAACCACCAGGTATTTTATAGCTTTTGAATTCTGTTTACTTTGTATCAGGTAAGTAATGGCATTGAGGCTGTTAAACAGGAAATGAGGATTAATCCGTAATCTTGTAACTAGAATTTCTGCCCGGGCGAGGTTACGTTCATAAATGGCTTTCATTTTTTCTTTTTCCTCTTTTAATACCCGCGCATTTGTTTTCCTTTTTGTCCGTGAATTACGGTACTGTAACAAAACAATAGTTAAAATAAATAGAAGTCCTGTTCCCATTAGCAATAGGAAAATTCTACGCCTGTTCAGTTTTTGTTCCTGGTTGGTCAATAATGTTTGTTGTAGCGCTCTATCCTTTTCCAGTAATTGAATATGATTTTCTTTCTTCTCCAAATCATATTTTCTAATTAGCGCCGCAATTTCTACATTTTGCTCCGAGAGTTCAATGCTGTCTTCATAAGCTTTTCCCTGTTTAAAGTACCGCAATGCTTCTGCGGGTTTGTTATCCCTTTCCATAATACCAGCCAGTTTTAGGGAATTTTCCCTAATTAATCCCTGCTGGTTTAAATCTTTGGCTAGGATAAGAGAATTTTGATAGTAATCTTCGGCAATTAACGGTTTGTTCTGTATTAGTTCAATATCTCCTAGGCTAACAAGGAGCTCTGCCTGTTTATGATTATCATTCAATTTCCTGAAGCGCTGGAGGGAATTCTTAAAATAGGAAGCAGCTTTCTCCAAATTTTCTTTCTCTTCCAAATAAGCAATTCCCAGATATTCATAGGTAATAGCCAGGCCATATAAATCATTGCGTTGCTGATTGATTTCAAGTAATTCATTGAGGTATCTCCGGGCTTTGTCGAACTGCTGTTTATCAATATAATAGTCACCGATTGAGAGATAGTTCATAGCAATTCCCAAACTGTTGTTGCGCTTCTTTTCCGCTTCAAGTGATCTTTTAAAATATTCTAAAGCCTCCTCTGCACGTCCATGTATATTTCCAAGGGCATTTCCTATCCCGTTACTTGAAATTGCAATATTCTTAAGGTCATTTTCTTCTTCGGCAATTTTTAGAGCTTTTACATAATGTGAAATAGCCGAATCATATTTTTCATTATACCGGGCCGCCACTCCTGCATTGTTGGCAAAGATCATCTTGTATAACGGGTCCGTATTTTTATTCCTAATAAGCTTAAATGCCTTAATATGCAATGGCATGGCTTCATCATAATGCTGATGATACCGGTAAAGCAAACCTAAATTGTCTAAAGCTTTCGCATATAAAAAGGTGTCATTTAATTTTAATGCTTCCTGAATTGCGTCTTGTGCATATTCATATTCCTCTTTTTCATTATGTTCCTTTTTATGTAATTCCCTGCTGAGCTGCAGTTTCTGTATGATCTTTAAAGAATCATTTGTTTGACATTTTATAACTGATTTAAGGCTATCGGTACGGGATTGTGCCGATAAAATATATGAAGCTAATAAAAACAACAAAATGATTATGTTCCACAGAAGTCTGCGAAATGAATTTTCAGAAGTGTACATATATCAATCAGTTAAACCGGGATTACCTAAAAATTTATGCTGTATTGGTAATTGCATCAAACAAACTGGTAATTAGTTCCTTTTTACTTTTACTCACCGGAATAGATTTTCCATCCTGCATTACAAGGTAGCCACCATCATTCCTGTAGTATTTTTTCATATAATTTGGGTTAATGAGAAAGGATTTGTGAATGCGGATAAAGAAATATTTGTCAAGTAACTTCTCAAATTCCTTAAGTGTTTTGCTTAACACCAGTTTACGCTTGTCTGCTGTAAACAATAAAGTGTAATTGTTTTGGCTCTGGCAGTATAGAATTTCATTTGTTTCTATAAATTCAAAACCTTCTGAGACCGGAACGGCTATTTTATTCTTCAGGATTCCTTCACGTTTCATATGCGTAAGAAGCTCTTTCATCCTATCAGAAGAAAGACTGTTTTTCATCTCCCTTTCTTTTTTCCACTGTAGTACAGCCGATTGAAGTTCCATTTCATCAATAGGTTTTAGGAGATAATTTACGGCTTTGGCTTTAAAAGCCTGTGCAGCGTACTGGCTATAAGCTGTTGTGAAGATTACATCAAATGAGCCATCAGGAAATTGGTCCAGCAACTCAAAACCATTGATTCCCGGCATTTCCACGTCCAGGAACAGCAAATCCGGTCGGGTATCGGCTAAAGAGACTAGTGCTTCTTCCGGTTGAGTACCCTTAAATACTACCTGGATCTCCGGAAACATTTTTTTAAGGTGCAACACAAGCCCCTCCACACAATGTACTTCGTCATCTATAATGGCTATTCTCATTACCGGTAGGATTAAAGGTTGCTTCGAATAAATTGTAGTTATAGAAAATCATCTTAAAAATAAGTTTTCTATTACAAACATTAAAGAAATTAGAGCTAAAAACCTGTTTTTCATGAGTGTAAGTCCTTTATGGATTAGTTAAAGCCCTTTTTACTAAATTATCTTAAAACAACTAATTCAATAATTATTTTTTGGTCTTTACTCATCCATAACCGTCTTATGCTCAATGCTTATTGCCAATAGGAGACATCTTTTTCATCTTTACCATGCATTAAGAAAAAAATTAGGAGAGAAAAATCCAAACTATTATTAATCAGAAACAATTTTAAAATGAAAACAAGATTATTATTTACGATGATGTTCCTTTTTGTTGGAGGTATTCTTACCAGTTCTGCACAAAATGAGACCCGGCTGGGAGCAATGCTGGCCTATGGAACAGAAATAGAGAATTTAGGTGTAGGGGTTAATGCCGAACTTCCGATAATGGAAAACCTTAGTATCTCTCCCGGCTTTATCTATTATTTTCCTAAAAATGAGGCAGGCATAGATTTGAGGTGGTGGGAAATAAACGGAAATGCAAATTACTATTTTGTTAATAACGACAATCTTGGCTTATATGGGTTGGGAGGCCTTAATTATTCCCATGTAAAAGTTGATTATGATGGTAACAGCTTTGGAGGTAGTTCTATGGGAGTAAGTGATGGCCGCTTTGGCTTAAACCTGGGGGCGGGTGCTAACTTTAGTATAGGCAGTAGTATTATTCCCTTTGCTGAAGCAAAATACGTGATTATTGACGGTGGCCAGCTTGTAATTGGGGCCGGCGTGAAATTCAATTTATAAAAACAGCAATGAAAGGCTTTCCGGAGTCAAAGCATAGCCTGTTATTCTTGTTGTTGGTGCTTCTCTCAGTAGGTGTACTAATAAAAGCAGTTGTAGTATTGTTCTTCGGGAAGTGATTGCATAAAAACCACAAATATGAAAAAGTTACTGTATTTAAGTCTCGG
This sequence comes from Autumnicola musiva, assembly GCF_031846585.1. Taxonomy (NCBI): domain Bacteria; kingdom Pseudomonadati; phylum Bacteroidota; class Flavobacteriia; order Flavobacteriales; family Flavobacteriaceae; genus Autumnicola; species Autumnicola musiva. The sequence goes on along the minus strand of NZ_JAVRHK010000007.1, from coordinate 163,860 downwards.
CATTTTCATCCTATCCGTTTTTTCTGCTGAAGCACAATTGTTCAAAAAACTGACTAAAAAAGTTGAAGAAAAAGTGGAAGACGCGGTTGTTAAAAATGTTTCAGACAAAGCCGAAAATGAAACTAATAAGAAACTTGATCAATTATGGGAAACCAAATTAAATAATACTTCTTTCCCGGTTGGGACAAAAATGATAGATCCTGCTAAAATTCCCGCAACCTACAGCTTTGACTGGGAGTACAAATTAAATATGAAAACCGCAGGAACTGAGATGGAAATGATCTATTTCCTTAAAAAAGATGCCGGGTATTTTGGTATGAAAATCCCACAGGCACCTCAAATGTTTACTGTTTTGGATGAAGGGAATAAAATTAGTGTGATGTATATATCTTCTGAAGAAAAAAACCATGTCATGGCCACCAAGTTTACAGAGCCATCTGAAAACCCGGAAGGGAACAAGGAATTTGTTGATATGCAGTTCAAAGAGATTGGCAGGAAAAGCATCCGCGGCTATAAGTGTAGGGGCTATAAAACTGAAAATAAGAACAGTGTTTTCACCTTTTATGTCACTGATGAAGCGGGAATAAGCTTCAGTGATATTTTTCAGGCCCATCAGGAAAAGTTTCCTGAAGGATTTGATGGAAATTTAAATTTATTAAAAAATGGAGAAGGTCTGGTGATGCAGATGCAGATGGAAGATAAAGGAGATCCTTCAAAAGATGTGGTGATCACCTGTATTGGTATTGAAAAAAGGCAATTTTCGATTAATAAGTCAGATTATAAATAATGCCAGGTCAGCTTTTAACCTCTAAAATTAAATCTATGGAACAGGAATCAGCAAGTACAGAAAGCGAAACACAGGTAGCAGATGATAAAACATTGGCAATAATGGCTTACATAACTATTATAGGGTTAATAATAGCCTTTATCATGTACAGGGAAAAAAAAGATAAATTTTCAGCCTTTCATATCCGGCAATCACTGGGACTCTGTTTATGTGGAATAGTAATATTTGTAGTAGGGCTTATTCCAATTCTGGGATGGATTGCAAGTTTCTTTGGTTCATTACTCCTATTGTACTTGTGGATTATGGGGCTCATAAATGCCATTAATGGCAGGCGAAAATCTGTGCCTCTTCTGGGAGACAATTTTAAGGAATGGTTTAAAAATATCTAATAAAATAAAATTCAAAAACAACAATATCATGAAAATCAAATCAATAATTATAGCACTTTTTTTCTTCAGTTTGTTTGGCTTCTGGTCCTGTTCTGAAGATGATTCAGGTGTAGATGAGAATAATTCTGCGGGATGTGCCAATTTTCAGGAGGAATATGAAGAGGTGGTAAATGCCCTTACCGTATATTCAGAAGATCCCACCTCACAAAATTGTGAAAATTATAAAAATGCATTGCTGGATTTTTCTGAAGATTACAGGGACTGTTCGCTTTGGGGAGCAAACTATGAAGAAGCTATTAATGATATAGAAAGCATAGACTGCAGTGAAGAAATTTAATATTTCAAAGAGGGAGAGGCTTGAAGGGCATTAATTCGTCGTCGTTCTGGTTTTCCGGTTTGTTTAACTTTTAAACTTATGCTATGATTTCCAATTTATCACATTTTGTAGGAGAACGTAATGATTCTGAAATTTTATATGATACTTCCTTTGGTTATATGTTTGAGTATTTATGTGGATGCGAACATCATTTACTCGCAAAAGGGCCGCAAACAATTCATTATTTGCAGGAACTGGGAAAAATAATGGCAGATAATGGTACTCCTGAAGATATTATGCCAGAGAATAATTCTTCAATTCCTTCAGTATATACCTACCTGGGACAGTTTATAGATCACGATATAACGGCCAGGACAGATCGGGAAACTGATTTTAGTAAAATTACACCGGTTCAGGATATACAACCGAAGAAACCGGAGGAGGTAATTGCAAATTTGCGCAATGGACGTAGGCCGCACCTTGATCTTGACAGTGTTTTTGGAGAAGGGCCCAGCTTTAATTCATCTTATACTGCAGAAGCAGATGACCTTTATCATAACTCAAACCTGGAACTTTTCTTAAATGATAAACCCGGTTATGTAGATCTTAGAAGATATAAAATTGAAAATAATGAAGGAGAGAACAAGAAGGCTATTTATCGTGCAAAAATAGCCGATGCCAGGAATGATGAAAATCTAATTGTAAGTCAGCTGCATTCGGCATTTATAAAGACATTCAACAAGATAAGCCAGGCTTTGGAACCTAATCTTTCTAATGAGGAAACCTATTGCCGGGCGAGGCAGTTAACCCGGTGGGCGTATCAATATATTGTTCTTAATGATTATCTTAAACAGGTTTGCCTGCCGGGAGTGGTGTCTAATGTGCTATACAACGGACCATTCTTTTACAAAACAAGTGCTCCTTTTATGCCTTTGGAATTTTCGGTTGCAGGATTTCGTTTTGGTCATGCAATGATCAGGCCTTTTTATAATTTAAATAATGGTACACAAAAGACAATCATGGAATTATTAGGACCTTCTATGGGCAACCTTTTAGATGGCTCCACAGGAGAATTAAAACCCGGAAATGTAGTACACTGGTCAAATTTTGCAAAATTAAATGGTGAAACTCCAAAAAATGTAGCGAGGAAGATTAGTCCATTTATTGCGAAAGGGCTATTCAATTTAAGTTCGGTAGGCGAGCCTGCACCTCCTTCTGTTTTAGCCAGTTTATCACAAAGAAATCTGCTTAGGGGATATTTGCTTGGTATTCCCAGCGGGCAGGCTGTTGCGCGGGCAATGAGAGTTGAGCCGATGAAACATAAAGAACTTGTTGAAGGCCTTAACGAAGAACAAAAATGTGTGATGTACGATTCCGGGTTTACTGCGCGCACTCCTCTGTGGTATTATGTATTACAGGAAGCCAAAGTTCAGTCTGACGGTAATTCACTTGGATATATTGGTAGTATGCTTGTAGCCGAAACACTGATAGGATTAATTAAGGGAGACTTCAATAGTTATCTAAACAATATGAACCATAGTGCGGTAAGTGAGAATGGGATTACTATGCCCGGGGCCAGCCAACCAATTAAAAATATCTCAGATTTGCTAAAATATGCGGGAGTACCGCTGTAATATCCCAATTTTAATGAATTAGCTGAAACTGATAATCACAGGTTCAGAAAATAATGAAGGAGCTCTGGAAAATATTCAGGGCTTTCCTCATTTGGGCAGTGTACTTTCTTTAGTCGCACAAATTTTAAGAGGAATAATGCAGTATCAATATCATCGGAATAAATTAATTTCCACATAATATCATACTTATTCTGTGATAATCCATATAATATACTATCCTGGGTGGGTGCAATTAAAGGAAGAGTGCAGTAATAAGAATACCAGTAGATTTTGAGAGGGAAAAAGTATTCTTATGAGCGAAGATATCCGCTTGGTAAAAAAATAATGTTACCTTCGCGGAAGTATGAAAGAGGTAAACAAACATTTGGGTTTTGTAATGGCACTGTTACTGGTGTTTGCCCTGGTATATCCCTCTGTTCATGTTTTCGAGCACAATCTGCAACATGATAATCAACATCAGTCTGATCAGATTGCGCAAAATGCTGGGAAAATTGTAAAATCCAATATTGATTGTAAAATATGTGATTTTCATTTTTCAAATTCCCATGCGCCTGAATTCCTGACTTTTGATATTTATGCACCTTTTAAAGAAACGGTGTATGCTTTATCTCTGGCGCAAACCGTATCCATCTCTCCAAAAACTCTCTTTTCGCTTCGGGCTCCTCCGGTGCAATGTGTTTAATTCCGATTTCTAAATACTCATAGTTTCATTTTTAAAAGATGAACCTGATGTGGTATCGTTTTAAATTATTCACACGCATACATCATGAAAATATTTTGGATAAGCACGGTCTTTTCCCTGCTTTTCTTTTCTAGCTACAGTCAAAATCATCAGTTATCAGGTACTGTGACTTCGGAAAAAGGAGAACCTTTGGAAGGTGCTTACATCGCTATAAACGAAAATTATATCTGGACCTCAGGTGCCGGGAGATACAGCACAACCTTAGAAACAGGGGATTACAATATAAAGGTAACTACGTTAGGTTACCAGGAACAGGATACTGTAATAAGCATAGCCAGAGACAGACAAGTGAATTTTGTACTGAAAGCCTCTGTTGATGACCTTGGGGAAGTGCTGGTTAAAGGAAGACAACATCAACAAAGTACGCAGCAAAAGCTAAGGGTAGAGCGGGAGTACCTGGAACAGGAGTTTAAAGGATCGCTGGCCTCAAGCCTGGAAAAATTGCCCGGCTTTAATGCCATGCAGATTGGTGCGGGGGCATCTAAACCTATCATTCGCGGATTGGGTTTAAATCGTGTGGCTGTAGCTGAAAATGGAATAAAGCAGGAAGGCCAGCAGTGGGGGGCAGATCACGGATTGGAAATAGATGCCCTGCAGGTGGAAGATCTTGAAATAATTAAAGGTGTTGGTGCCATAGCATATGGCAGTGATGCCCTTGGAGGCGTTGTTCAAATTAATAACAACAGGGTGCCGGTGCAAGAAGGTCTTAGCGGGAGCATCTATGGAGTTGGCCAGAGTGTGAACAACAGCCTGGGAACTTCCGCAAGATTGACTTTTAAAGATGAGCATTGGTTTGCCAAGGGGAAATTTACGGGCATTAGCTATGGAGATTATAATTTACCCACCGATCAAATCTCCTATCTAAATTTTAATATTCCGGTTTTTGACCATAGCCTGAAGAATACAGCAGGCAAAGAAGTAGACTGGTCTTCACAATTAGGGTTTATAACAAAGAACTTTAATTCCAGTCTTACGGTTAGCCGTGTTTACCAAAAATCAGGATTTTTTCCCGGCTCCCATGGTGTGCCGGATATAGCACGGGTACAGCGGGATGGGGATCCCCGGAATATTGATTTGCCTTTTCAAAGGGTTGCCCATTTCAAAGTTTTAAGTAATTCCACTTTCTTTCTGGAAGAAGGGAGACTGGAGCTGGGCCTTTCTTACCAGGACAATCACCGGCAGGAATGGAGCTTGTTCCATACTCATTACGCAGGCCAGGAACCACCTGAGGTAGATCCTAATCTGGAGCTGGATTTTAGCTTAAAAACCTACAGCATTAAAAGTACCTATCACCGGGCTTTCGGGCAGCAGCATAAAACACAGCTTGGTATTGACCTGCAATGGAAAGATAACAGAATAAAAGGCTTCAATTTTTTACTGCCGGAGTACAGCTCAGGAAATTACGGGCTTTTTGCAATTCATGAATATCAGCCTTCTTCTTCAGATTTATGGAGCCTTGGGCTTAGGTTTGATTATGGGAATTTTGAGATGAGTGGGTTTTATGATCCGAAGCTTTTCGAATATTTAATTGAAAACGGACAAAATCAAAATACGGCATCAAATTATGCGCAACGCAGCCGGAATTTAGAAAGAGACTTTTCAAGTTTTAACCTTAGATTGGGCTATTCTCATCATTTTAATGAGTACTGGCAGGGAAGGGCAAATATTGGTACAGCTTTTCGCCTGCCCACGGCTATAGAATTAGGTGCCAATGGTATACATCATGGTTCTTTCAGGCATGAAAGAGGTGAGCCTGGCCTGGAACCGGAAAAGGGAATTATGGCCGATCTTAGTATCTCTTATGCAAAGGAGACCTGGAATGTGACAATAAGCCCTTACGCCTATTATTTCACCAATTATATATTTCTGAAACCTACCGGAATATTTTCATTGCTACCCCATTCCGGGCAGTTATATCAATATACAGCATCAGAAGCTTTGCTTAGCGGAATAGAATTGCAGCTGGAGAAAACTTTTGCCTCACACTTCAGGCTGAATGTGGCTGGAGAATATTTATATAACCAGCAGTTAACTTCAAGCGCTTCAAGAAACTTTCCTCTGCCGTTTACTCCTGCAAATAATCTGTTTATTGAAGCAGGATACAGTGTTCTTAATGATAAAGTTTTTATATCAAATTCCGAAGTTACTGTAAACACAAGGCTGGTAATGAATCAGGATAGGATTGCCCAGGGCGAAGATACTACGCCTGGGTACCAAATATTGGGTTTAGGCTGGCATGGCGAATTTCAGCTGGGTTCATTTGAGGCTGCTGTTAACCTTCGTGTAGATAATCTTTTGAATACAAGGTTTTTTAACCATACCAGCTTTTATCGCCGCCTGCAAATTCCTGAACCTGGGAGGAATATTCAATTGAACATTAAAATTCCCTTTGGTAATACAAGATTATGAGCAGGTACGCAATAACATATATTAGCCGGTTTCTTATCAGCTTTTTTCTGTCTGCACCATTGTTTCAGACTTACCACATGGTTTTTGTGGAGCATCCCGGGCTGGATAAAGTGCAGGGTTACCAATTTGGAGAGCTCACAACAGGTCATCTTTGTCAACATTATTTGCCTGGGGAATATAAAGGCTGGTTGTTTTTTGCATCAAAAGAAAAAACGCCTGTTCCCCTTGTATCCAAAAAACCTGAAATTTTAGAGTATAGAATTAGCCTTTACCCTGGTGATACAATCACCTATTACCTAAGGGGGCCACCTGTTAATCCTGATTGCAAGGTTTAAATAATACAATAGTTACACATTACATTTTAATATTCAATAATATGAAAAAGCAAATAATATTTAGTTTAAGTTTATTTTTGGCAATTTCCTTATTCTCCTGTAGTAGTGATGACGATGCGATGCTGGACAATGAGAAGCCTCAAATAACTGTAAACGAGCCAACCGAAGGAGAAAGTTTTGAGGCTGGTGGGGAGCTGCATTTTGATGTGGATTTCTCAGATAATGATGCACTGTCATCTTACAAAGTAGATATTCATAACAATTTTGATGGGCATACCCATTCCGGTCTTTTAAGCACTTCGCCGGGAGTAGTTTCAAAACAGGCTTCTGAGCTGTCTCCATGGTCTATGAGCCAAACCTTTGAAATAGAAGGAAACCCGAGAACATATAATGCTCACGAGCACATAGAAATTCCTGCTGATATTGCAGAAGGGCCTTACCACCTTGGGATTACCGTTATAGATGTTGAGGGGAATCAAAACCAGGTTTATGTTGAATTTATTGTAGGCGAAGACCATACCGGTGAAGATCATGGGCTTACTATAACCAATATTGAAAGCTCTGATGTTAATCGTGGATCAGATTTGCACGTGGGAGCTCAGCTAACAGCAGAGCATGGAATAGCTTCGGTTTCAGTAAGTATTCATGGTCACGATCTGGAGCCTGCAGAAGGAGAAACTGCATGGACTTTTGAGGAAGTTTTTGATTCTTACAGTGGAAGTACCGCCGAACTCCATGAGCATATTGATGTGCCGGCAAATGCAGCACTTGGGGAATACCATATGTCAATTACCGTTGTGGATACTGAAGGAAATACGCATGCTGAAGGGGTTCATTTTCATGTAACTGAAGAAGGAACTGAATCCAGTATAGCAATTTCTGATTTTCATATTGATGAGGAAGTTACTGCAGGTGAGGAGTTACATATTGAAGCCGGAATAGCTTCAGAACATGGAGTGGAAGAAATCCACCTTCATATTCATTCAGAAGAAGATGAAGAAAATGGCTGGAGCTATGAAGATACCTTCGCTTATTCTGACGAAACAGAGATCGATTTTAATGAGCATATTGATATTTCTGCTGATGCCGCTGCCGGGGAATATCATTTATCTCTGGAGGTGATAGATCATGATGGGAATACACATTCAGAAAGTGCCCATTTTAATGTGGTGGAATAAAGAAGAGAATTAATATAAGATAAATAAAAAAGGGTGTCTGGAAGGCACCCTTTTTTATTTATCTTAACCATTCGATTCTGTGCTTCTGTGAAAGGATTTAAATCTCCGGAAAGGGTAACGGTACAATTCTATGAAAGCATTTATAGTATAAGTTCAATGGGAAAAGCTGTTTTGGTGACCACCGGATAATATGATAACTTACCTTTTAATTGGAGCAGGTAGGTTCTTGTTAATGTGTTGTTTTTTCCAAATAAAAACTACTTTTTACTATATTTGCCGCTTTAAGAGTGATTAGCTCAGTTGGTTCAGAGCATTACCTTGACAGGGTAGGGGTCACTGGTTCGAATCCAGTATCACTCACCACTACATCTTAAACCCCGGAATTTACTTTTCCGGGGTTTTATTTTTTTATGGGATTATTGATTGTACTTATAAATTACAACTTAAAAATCAATAATTTTCAGTTATCATTGTTCCTTCAAACTTAAATCACTTTCAAAATGGAAAATCCAACAATTGAATTAGAAACTGAAAATGGTGAAAAACTTGGTTTTAGAATAGATGCTGAGGTAATGAATGGCCTGTGTTTAACTCATTCGAAAGATAAAGTTGAAGAGAACATCCATAATTTTAATATTGATATTGAAGTTTTAGCTGAAGGCATTGCTACGAAGATGTCTAAGATAAATAATGTTGCGATAGTAACCATCCTGGCAAACAGCGAAAGAAAACACCAGTACCTGGTTAGGAATGATCTTGATATTGAAAAAATGAAAAATGATAGTTCGGGTCAAATCCCTGATCAGATTAAAAGCTTAATAATACAGGCTCATCAACTTTCTCAGTGAATCTTGGGATATTATGTAGGATTCCATTTAGGCTGATTAGTTGTATCAATTAAAACTGCAGAATTGCTTTCTTTAGGAAAAGGGCTGCTAAAATTTCTTTTGCTGAAGATTTTTTTATTTTAGAGATAAAATTACTTCTAATTCCAGCGGTCCAGGATGCCGTTTAAAATTCAGTATTATGCAGAAATCTCTTGTTTTTCTAGGGGTGTTTCTTACTTTTATTTTCTCTTCAGGTAGTTATGCTCAATCCGACAGCATTCCACAACCAAATGGGAATCAATTAGTTGTAGGAGTTTTTTCTCAGCCTCCTTATATGATTTCTGATGATAATGGGAATTGGGACGGAATCAGCATCAGACTATGGCGTGCAGTGGCCGACAGGATGGATTTGAACTATAAGCTAAAGGAAATTGCAAATGATTCTGCAGTAAGCGTTTTAATACAACAAAAGGCTGATATAGTGCTGCTTCAGGATGTAACTGTGGCTGCCGAGGAAAAAATAGATTTCACGCATATATATCATAAAGCAGAGTTAGGTATAGCGGCAGCACAATCTATGCAATTAACATCAATTTTAAAGGCGTTTTTTAACCAGCGCTTCTGGTATATAACAGGGATGCTTTCTGTTTTGCTGTTAATTGTGGGTACCATTATATATTTTATTGAGCGAAAAAGCAACGAGGATAACTTTGGAGGGGAGCGTTCTATTGCAAGAGGGATAGGTTCCGGTTTTTGGTGGGCTGGTGTGACCATGACTACAATTGGTTATGGGGATAAATCTCCGGTGACCTTTTGGGGCAGGGCTGTTGCTCTTATCTGGATGCTGGTGGCAATGGCTGTAACGGCAGTTCTTACTGCTTCTTTGGTTTCTGCTGTTATGGGAAATTCCAGCGGGAAAATTAGTATACCGGGGGACTTGAGGAGTATGAAAATGGTTGCGGTTGAAGGCTCTTCCGCAGCAAATTACCTGCAACATGAAAGGATACCTTTTAAAGCATCATCAAACATTTCAGAAGCTTTAAAGATTGTGAAAAATCAGGATGCAGATGCTGTACTACATAGTCTGCCAGTAATGAGGTACACCATAAATAATGATCCAGATCTTGGATTAAGGGTGCAACCGGTTAATGTAAATCCGCATTATTATGCTTTTGGTCTTTCGCAACAAGACTCTCTTAGAGAATCTTTAAATCGTACTGTATTGCAGGTGATTAACTCTACGTTATGGCAACAGGAACTTGACAGGTACATTCCAGAAAAGAAAAAGCGTTAGTTGTAAAATCTGAAAAGGTTAAAAGCGGAGTCTTCAAATTAAATATAAACTTACGGCCCATTGATTATGAAAATTGAAGTGGTACGCCACCATTCTCAGGAATCTAAAATATTGTATCGGTATAGGTTTATTTTTAGATAGCTTCCAGTAAATTCTCCAGTGCAAGTTTTCTGGAGCCCTTAATCAGAATATGACAATTATCAAATTTTGTCTCCTGTAAATGTTCTTTTAGTTTTTCAACGCTTTTAAATTTAATAATGGTGCTCCTGTTGGTTTGAGTGCGGTTAAAATGTTCTCCTACCAGGTAGCATTCTGTAAAATCATCGTTCTCAAGCTGGTTTACAATTACCTGGTGTTCTGTGTCTGCTGAAGAACCTACTTCCAGCATATCTCCTAAAATAACAATTTTTGGCTCTGTGGTTTCCAATTCCTGAAAATTACTTATGGCTGCATGCATACTGGTAGGGTTTGCATTATAGGCATCCATAAAAATAGTGTTACTACCTTTTTTTGTGATTTGAGATCGGTTATTTGCAGGTGAATATTCTTCAATTGCATTTTTTATTTCATTAAAAGGCACCTTGAAATATAACCCCATGCATACTGCCGCAGCTATATTAATGGCATTATGTTTTCCGGTAATTTTGCTTTTGAAATCTGTATCGTTAAAATTCACACTTGCGTAGGACTGGTTTCCAGAATAAGTAAACTGCACCCTGGAATCTTCAGCTGTTCCGAAAGAAAAAGTATGTTTATAATTAAAATGCTCACGTTGTACCGGGTCATCAGCATTTAGGAAAATAAGCCTCATATTCTTTTTGAGGTGGTCGTAAAGTTCACTTTTTGCCTGAATAACTCCTTCTATATTTCCAAAACCTTCCAGGTGTGCCTTTCCGAAGTTAGTAATATATCCGTAATCAGGCATTGCAATTTGTGCTAACCGGGCAATTTCTTTAAAATGATTGGCTCCCATTTCCACAATGCCAATTTCAGTTTCCTCATCCATAGAAAGCAGGGTAAGGGGCACACCAATGTGATTATTGAGGTTGCCATTTGTGGCTACGGTTCTATATTTTTTAGATAAGACTTTATTAGTGAGTTCTTTGGTTGTGGTTTTACCATTGCTGCCTGTAATGGCAATAATAGTTAAATTTAAATATTTACGATGAAAAGCAGCTAAATCCTGCAGCGCCTTTAAAACATCCTTTACTACTATGAAATGTTCCGGATTGGTGGCATAAATTTCCTCATCTACCACAGCATATCTGGCTCCTTTTTCAATAGCTTCACGGGCAAAATTGTTACCGTTGAAATTTATTCCCCGCAAGGCGAAATAAATTCCGTTTTCCTTGATATTCCGTGTGTCTGTAAAAGCTCCCGAGCTTAACAGGAAACGCTGATGTATTTGTGCTGTGTTCATAAAATAAAACTATAAAAAAAGCCCTTAAAAATAGGGCTTTAAAAGTTATTTAACCAAAATTGTTAATTTCGGGCTGTTTTATTAGCTTCTTTTGATTTTGAGCCTACTCTGGACATTGCATTTCTAAACCCGATGTAATCAGTAGCCATATCCTGCGGGAAAAACCTTCTTTGTGCAGGATCCAGCCAGTATGCTCTGTCTCTCCAGGAACCACCCTTATAGACACGAACTTCATCGCTGATAAGAGTGGTCCTTTTTTCCGAATCGTAGCCTCTTTCTGCAATTGTACCTGTACTGTCACTATATTCTACATTGTTATAGGTTGGTGAGTTGTACATTCTTTTGGATGGCTCGGTAGCATCCTGAAAAGGTTGATAATACCTCGTAGAACTCTTGTCCCCATCACGGAAATCCCTCTGGTCACTTTCCGTGTAATTAGTCCTCATATAAGTATCTTCTCCTGTTACCGGTGTCTGTGCAATTTCTCCCGGAAGGTTTCTGGCTACAAGTTTTCCGTTGCTTAGGGTGTCGTACTGAATTTCCTCAGCTCCAAGTATTTTCACGCTTCCGTCATCATTAATGGCATTTTTGGTATACACGTTACCCCTGTAGTAGTTGAAGTCATTAAACTCATCATCAACTATAGGGCGGTAAACATCAAGAACCCATTCTGCCACATTTCCGGCCATATCGTACAGTCCAAAATCATTAGGTTCGTAAGATTTAACTTCAGCGGTAATATCGGCACCATCATCACTCCATCCTGCAATTCCACCATAGTCCCCGTCACCTTGCTTAAAGTTTGCCAACTGGTCTCCCATTCTTTTTACATCACCGTTTCTGGTGTACTGCCCGTCCCATGGGTATTTTTTTCTACCACGGTAAACATTATAATTTCTTATTCCTACCAGAGCGAGTGCGGCATATTCCCATTCAGTTTCAGTAGGTAATCGGTATTCAGGAGAAACAAGTCCGCTTTCCCTTCCCGGATATACTTTACGTACGGGATTGCCATCCTCATTAGTATCTTCCAGCCTGTCCTGAATTTCTTCTCCCTGGCTGAGTTCTGTATTTCCGCCGTACGCATTTGTAGGCGAATAAATATAGGCTTCGGTACTAAAAGATTGTCCTGGTTCTGCCTGATATCTGGCGCCTTCTGCAATAATCCCTTCTTCCTCCAGCAAAAGCTCATTTACCCTGTCGGTTCTCCATTTGCTGAATTCCACTGCCTGGATCCAGCTAACTCCAACAACAGGATACTCTGCATAGGCAGGGTGGCGTAAATAGTTATTTACCATTGTTTCGTTAAATCCTAAACGATTTCTCCAAACCAACGTATCGGGAACTGCACCCTGATAAATGTTGCGGTATCTTTCTTCAGAAGGAGGGAACACCCTTTTAATCCATTCCAGGTATTCAAGGTACATTTTGTTGGTTACCTCGGTTTCATCCATATAAAAAGATTGCACATGTTGCTGGGTTGGGCTGTTGTTCCAGTCGTGCATAGGATCATCCTGAACCCGGCCCTTGGTATAGGTTCCACCTTCAATAAAAACCAGTCCCGGCATAGTCTCCTGCTCCTTAAAGTCATCATTATACTGGAAACCACCGTCTTCAGAATTGATGTCCCATCCGGTGGCGCGGGATGTGTTTTTATAATCCCTGGAATTGTTACAGCTTATCAGGCCAATCCCAAAGGCTATTGTAAATAGTGCTCTAACAGCAATATCGGTTCTCATGTTCATCGTCTCTTTTGATAGAATTTTAGGCTTTGCAATATAGTAATTAACGCGAAATGTACAAGATTATTTCATTATATTAAAAAAGTCGCCAAATCTCTTTAAGTGCCTGATGCGCTTGAGACTTACCTGTTTCTTTCGGAGTAAGCAAGCTGCAAAATCCAGACAGATTTTTAATTTTTTGACACGGCAAAATTACGGCTTTTTCTGACATGTCTATAATTTTTAATGCGGAATTCAACCTGCTGTAATATAACGGTATGCAATATTTTAGCCATATAATAGTTATTATTGTTTAAATGAGGGTGCCAAGGATTAGATTATCGATTTAAGAGCTTATTTTAACCCTTAAAGGAAACTGCTTTTAATTTTTGGTAGGAAGGTTCTTTCTTAAAAAGAATTAAAATATATCTTTGTTACAGATAACGTTCGGAATGAAAAAAATTAAAATTGTACTACTTGGAGTTGGCTTGCTTTCAGGCTTTTCGTCTTTTGCGCAGGAAGAAAGGAACAGGGTAATCACCACGGCTATTCCAATTCTGCAAGTCGCGGCAGATGCCCGTGCTGCAGGTATGGGAGACCAGGGGGTGGCTACTTCTATGGATGTGTATTCCCAGCAATGGAACCCTGCCAAATATGCCTTTGCTGATGGGCAACAAGGGGTTGGTTTTGCATATACTCCTTACTTAAGTAATATTGTAAATGATATCTTTTTAGGTAGCCTGAATTATTTTTATAAGCTTAACGAAAGGAGTGCATTTGCCTCCAGCTTTCGCTATTTTAGTTACGGGGCAATAGAAACTAGAAGTAGTTTTGAACAAGATCCCTTGCCGGTAAATCCTCAGGAATTCACCTTTGATCTTTCTTATTCCCTAAAACTAAGCGAAACTGTATCTATGGCAGTTGCAGGTAGATATCTGCATTCAGACCTTGGGCTGCAGGATAATGAAGATTGGGGGGCTGCCGGTAGTTTTGGAGTTGATATTGCTGCATTTTACCAGAGTCCAGAAATATTTATGGATAATTTTGCGGGGCAATGGAGAATAGGTGCCAATATTTCAAATATCGGTCCTAAAATTAAATATGATGATACCGGTCAGGAGAATTTTATTCCTACTAACTTTAAAGCAGGGGCAGGTTTTGATTTTCTTTTGGACCAGGACAACAGTTTGGGAGCTTACGTGGAATTTAATAAACTGCTTGTGCCAACGCCTCAGGATTTTAATGGCGATGGAGATATGGATAGTGAAGATGAAGAAACATACAATGATATAGGTGCAATTGAAGGTATTTTTGAATCTTTTGGAGATGCTCCCGATGGTTTTGGGGAGGAACTCCGGGAAGTAACTTGGGCTTTGGGTGCCGAATATAATTATCAGGATGTGTTTGCTTTTAGAGCAGGTTACTTTAATGAAAATGAGAATAAAGGTGCGCGCAGATTCGTTTCTTTTGGGGCTGGCTTCAGGTATGAAATGGTGAATATAGATATTTCTTATCTGTTCTCCACCTCAAACGTCCCAAGTCCGTTAGAAGGTACACTTAGATTCGGCCTTACCTTTAACTTTGGTGAAGAATACTATAATTAATCCTCTTCACATAATTACTAAAATTCCCACTTTTCGTTTGATACTTTTTTTTGTTTCATCTACCTTGTATTTCCAATAAGTTTTTATGAAACCATTGACTTTTACTTCCAGCCTGGAAGTTTATGATTCTCTTGAAGAATTATCCCGGGATGTTCAGGATTTAATGCTGGAAGCTTTTAAGGCTCGCGATACCGCTTATGCTCCTTATTCAAAATTTAGTGTTGGGGCGGCAATTCTTCTTGAGAATGGCGAAACAGTAATAGGGAGTAACCAGGAGAATGCTTCATATCCCTCCGGTCTTTGTGCAGAACGTACTGCTTTCTTTTTTGCAGGGGCAAAACATCCCGAGATGGAAATGAAAAAAGTGGCTATTTCAGCAAAATCCCTTCAGCGACTTATAGAATCTCCTGTGCCTCCCTGTGGTGCCTGCCGTCAGGCGATGGTTGAATATGAGGTGAAACAGGCTGCTCCCATTGAGCTTTATTTTATGGGGGAAGCTGGAAAAGTTGCCAGGGCCAAATCTGTTCAGGACTTACTGCCTTTTATTTTTGATAATAGCTGTATGTAATGTTTTCATATTTTTGCTATAAAACTGTTTTTCATTCTTACTTAAAATAGTATTTTTGTTATCCGCTTGGCAAAATCCATCTGTCCGGCCTAAAATTTTTACTTTGATATGAAGAAAATCACAAAAGCCACCTACTTAAAGTGGTACGAGGATATGTTTTTTTGGCGTAAATTTGAAGACAAACTTGCGCAGGTTTATATTCAGCAAAAAGTTAGGGGTTTCTTACACCTCTATAACGGGCAGGAGGCTATTTTGGCCGGAGCGCTTCATGCGATGGATACCGAAAAAGATCGTATGATAACCGCGTACAGAAATCATGTTCAGCCTATTGGGATGGGAGTGGATCCTAAAAGAGTGATGGCAGAACTTTATGGAAAAGGAACCGGGACTTCCCAGGGTCTTGGGGGTTCTATGCATATTTTCTCTAAAGAACACCGTTTTTATGGTGGACACGGAATTGTAGGAGGGCAGATTCCTCTTGGTGCCGGACTTGCTTTTGCAGACAAATATTTTAAAAGAGATGCTGTAACTCTCTGCTTTTTGGGAGATGGGGCTACCCGGCAGGGCTCGCTTCATGAAACTCTTAATATGGCGGTGAAGATGGATCTTCCGGTGGTGTTTTGTGTGGAGAACAATGGTTATGCTATGGGTACTTCTGTAGCGCGTACTTCAAAAGGTACAGATATCTGGAAGTTAGGGAATGGTTATGAAATGCCTTGCGGTCCTGTAGATGCAATGGATCCTGTTAAAGTGGCTGAAGCCCTGGATGAGGCTATTTCCCGTGCAAGAAAAGGAGAAGGTCCAACTTTTCTGGAAATGAAGACATATCGTTACCGTGGACATTCCATGAGTGATGCCCAGAAATATCGTACTAAAGACGAGGTTGCCGAATATCAGAAGCTGGATCCTATTACTAAGGTGCGGGATGTTATCAAGGAGAAAAAATACGCTTCTGATAAAGAAATTAAAGAAATTGATAAACGCGTTAAAGATAAAGTATCAGAGTGTGAGAAATTCGCTGACGAATCTGACTTCCCTGAGAAAAGTATCATGTATGACGTGGTATACGAACAAAAAGATTATCCGTTTTTATCACATAAAGTAGACTAAATTATGGCTGAAGTAATTAATATGCCACGCCTAAGCGACACAATGGAAGAAGGTGTTGTGGCAAAATGGCTAAAGAAAAAAGGTGATAAGGTTGAAGAAGGAGATATTCTTGCCGAAATTGAGACTGATAAGGCAACTATGGAGTTTGAATCCTTCTACGATGGGACGCTGCTTCATATTGGGATTGAAGAAGGTGATTCTGCTCCTGTTGATACTTTGTTGGCCATAATAGGTGAAGAAGGAGAAGATATTTCTTCTCTTATTGAAGGAGGAGATTCTTCTTCAGGAGAAAAAGAAGAAAAATCTTCTGAAGATGAATCTGAAGATAAAAAGGATAAATCTGAGGAAAAGGAAGAATCACAGGATACTTCTGAAGAAGAAAACGAAGAAACAGGTGACGGGGAAATTCCTGAAGGTGTTGAGATTATTAATATGCCACGTCTTAGCGATACTATGGAAGAAGGAACCGTGGCGAGCTGGCTTAAACAGGAAGGCGATAAGGTTGAAGAAGGAGATATTCTTGCTGAAATAGAAACCGATAAGGCCACTATGGAGTTTGAATCCTTCTATGAGGGTACTTTGCTAAAGATTGGAATTCAGGAGGGTGAATCGGCGAAAGTGGATAGCCTTCTGGCAATTATTGGCCCGGAAGGAACTGATGTTTCCGGAATTAGTGCTGATGGAGCCCCGAAAAAATCTTCAGCTAAAAAAGAGAAAAAAGAAGATCAGGACGAAGAAAAGCAAAAGGAAATTGCTGCAACTGAAGAAAAAAGTGCTACCACTTCAGAATCCAAAGACACAGGACGCATTTTTGCTTCTCCCCTGGCTAAGAAAATGGCTGAAGAAAAGGGAATTGATCTTGCAAACGTAGATGGTTCCGGAGAAAACGGCAGGATTGTCAAGAAAGATATAGAGTCCTTTAAACCTTCTGAAAAACCTGCCGCTCAACAAACTGCAGGCAGTGAAGAAAAACGTGCCTCTGTACAACCATACGTTCCTGCGGGAGAGGAAAGTTTTGAAGAGGTTAAAAATTCGCAAATGCGTAAGACAATTGCGAAGAGGCTGGCAGAATCCAAATTTAATGCCCCTCATTATTATCTTACCATTGAAGTAAATATGGATAACGCCATGGCGTCCCGTAAGCAGATTAACGAAATGCCTGATGTGAAGGTGTCCTTCAATGATATGGTGATCAAGGCGAGTGCCATGGCGCTTAGAAAGCATCCTCAGGTGAATAGTCAGTGGACGGGTGAATCCATGAAAATGGCAAAGCACATCCACATGGGAGTAGCTGTTGCCGTGGAAGAAGGCCTTGTGGTACCGGTGTTGAAGTTTGCTGACCAGATGTCTATGACGCAGATTAATGGAAATGTGAAAGATCTTGCAGGTAAAGCCAAGAATAAAAAATTACAGCCTAAGGAAATGGAAGGCAGTACATTCACTGTTTCTAACCTTGGAATGTTCGGTATCGTTGAATTTACCAGTATCATCAATCAGCCAAATTCCGCTATTCTTTCCGTAGGAACCATAGTGGAGAAGCCGGTTGTTAAAAACGGTGAAATAGTGGTGGGACATACAATGAAACTTACTCTGGCATGCGATCACAGGACAGTAGATGGTGCTACGGGAGCTTCATTCCTGCAAACACTTAAAACCTATATGGAAAATCCGGTAACTATGCTTGCATAGATGCTGTATTAACCAATATTTATTACAAAAATCCCACTATAGCGTGGGATTTTTTTATCTTTAGTGTCAACGAATTTGTATGGCCATTTTGGTCGTTTTGAAATCTTCTTTAATTTTTCTGAAAATGAAAATCCCCTTTTATAGAATAGGAGCCATAGCTTCATTTTTGTTAATAATCGGTTGTAATTCTGCACAAGATAAATCTTCCGGTGCTGTAATTGCTTCTGAAGAAAATGCTGTCTCAGAACCTGAAATTTCTGTTTCCGATATAAGAGAGAGTCTGGAGTATCTTGCTTCAGATGAACTGCGGGGAAGAGCTACGGGAACTGAAGGTATAGAAAAGGCAGCTACATATATTGAAGAATATTTTAGGGAGAATGGAGTTGCACCATATTTTGAAGATTACAGGGATGACTTTGAAATTCAGGGTAAAAAAGCCTTTAATATTGTCGGTCTTCTGGAAGGGAACAATGCGCAATTAAAAGATGAATTTATTATTATTGGTGCACATTATGACCATATTGGGATACAGGAAGCCGTGGAAGGCGATTCTATAGCCAACGGAGCTAATGATAATGCGGCTGGAACCGTGGCAGTGATGGAACTGGCTGAAGAATTGGCTAATATAAAAGATAATGATAGAAGCATTATTTTCGCATTGTTTTCAGGAGAGGAATTAGGACTGACAGGATCGGCACATTTAGCTGAAGTACTAAAGCAGGAAAATCTTGATTTATACGCAGTGGTAAATTTGGAAATGATAGGCGTGCCAATGCAAGACAAAGAATATATGGCCTACCTCACCGGTTACGAAAACTCTAATTTTGCTGAAAAATTTAATGAATATGCCGGCGAGGATGTACTGGGGTTTTTACCACAGGCTCAGGAATATAATCTTTTTAAAAGAAGCGACAATTATCCGTTTTTTGAACAATTCGGTGTGCCTGCACAAACCATTAGTACCTTCGATTTTACCAATTATGAATATTATCATCATGTAGAAGATGAAGCCGGTAAGATGAATTTTGAACATATGACCACTTTAATTGAAGCTATTGTACCGGCAATTTCTAAAATGGCGAACACTTCAGAAAAAGAAATTAAATTGAATGAATAGAGATTAAGATATTTCTTCGTTTTTGATGTAATCTTCGGAAGTCTTTACTTGTAAAATAATTTCTATGAAAAATATTATAATCACCGGAACCAGCAGGGGTATAGGTTATGAAATGGTTTCTATTTTTGCCAAAGCCGGACACCGTGTTCTGGCCCTTTCGCGAAATGAAGAGCCGGTGGAGAAAATGAAACTTGAAAATGTAACCGCTATTTCCTGTGATATTGGCAAAAAACAAGACCTTGCAAAGGTTTCTGATTTTGTTTCTTCGCAATGGGAAAGCGTAGATATTCTTATAAATAACGCTGGTAAACTCATTAATAAACCTTTTGCAGAATTAACTTCAGAAGATTTTGACTCGGTTTATAAAACCAACTTGATGGGCGTTGTTGAATTAATCCGGAATATACTGCCGTATATGAGAAAAGAAGGCCATGTGGTAAATATTAGTACTATGGGCGGCGTTCAGGGCAGTGTTAAATTTCCGGGATTATCGGCCTATAGTTCCAGCAAAGCAGCGGTAATCACTCTAACCGAGTTACTGGCGGAGGAATATAAAGAAGCGGGGCCATCTTTTAATGTCCTGGCATTAGGAGCTGTACAAACCGAAATGCTGGAAGAGGCATTTCCCGGCCTTAAAGCCCCTCTTTCCGCAGAAGAAATGGCGGCCTACATAGTAAATTTCAGTTTAACCGGTAATAAATTTTATAATGGAAAACTCTTACAGGTTTCCAGCAGTACTCCCTGATTTGAATGAAGCACATTCTTGAGAAATATTTGCCAAGTCATGCGCTGGAGCCGGCCTTTTTACTCATTAAAAATAATAATGTACATCTTAAGATTGTTAATGAAAGAAGGACGCGGCATGGGGACTACAGGAGAATGCCTGATGGGGCACAACAAATTACCATTAATGCAAACCTTAACAAATACCGATTCCTGATTACCCTGGTGCATGAAATTGCGCATTTACTGGCATTTGAAAAATTCGGAAGAAATATTAAACCGCACGGGGATGAATGGAAAATTGCTTTCAGAAATTTAATGTTGCCTTTCATAAGGCCGGAAATCTTTCCGCATAAATTATTACCATTAATCGCGAGTCATTTCAGGAATCCAAAAGCCAGTAGTGATACCGATGCCAGATTATCAGTGGCCCTTAAAAGTTTTGATCCGCAGAATGATAAAAACTATATTTTTGAGGTGCCTTTTGGAGCAGTTTTCAGAATATACAATGGAAAGGTGTTTAGAAGAGGGGAGAAGAGGGTTAAACGCTATGAATGTTTGGAAATGGCTACCGGAAAGATATATTTGTTCCAGCCCAATGCAGAGGTTGAACTTATAAAGAATTAAATCTGGAGAAGAATGAATAATAATTATTACGCAATACTAATGGCCGGAGGGGTAGGTTCCCGATTTTGGCCTGTAAGTACTGCAACATGTCCCAAACAGTTTCAGGACGTGCTTGGAGCAGGGGAAACGCTGGTACAGACTACTTTTAGAAGGCTTGCCTCAATTATACCAAGGGAAAACATCTACATTCTTACCAATAAGAATTACAATGAAGTGGTAAAAGAGCAATTGCCAGGGGTAAAACAGGAGCAGATTGTACTGGAGCCGGTAATGCGAAATACCGCTCCAAGTGTTTTACTGGCAGCCATGAAGATAAATCAGAAAAATAAAGATGCTGTTATGATGGTGGCTCCCAGTGATCATTGGATCCAGGGGGAGCAACAGTTCACTAAAGATTTGGAATTTGCTTTTGAAGCGGCGGCCAATAGCGAAAAACTTATTACCCTGGGAATTAATCCTACTTTTCCCAATACCGGCTACGGTTATATAAAGTATGATAACCCCCCGAATAGCAGGCTAATGCCGGTGAAAGCTTTTACTGAAAAGCCTGATTTTAAAAAAGCAGAATCCTTTCTTGCAGAAGGGAATTATGTATGGAATGCAGGGATATTTATATGGAGCGCCAATGTTATTCTTCAGAATTTTGAAAAATTACTGCCGGAGATGTATCACCTTTTTGCGAAGGGGAACCCTGTATGGAATACCGAAAAAGAACAGGATTTTATTGATGAAAATTACCACAAGGCGCATAAGATTTCTATTGATTACGGCATAATAGAAAAAGCGGAAAATGTTTTTATGATTCCTGCCAGTTTTAAGTGGAACGATTTAGGTACCTGGGGTTCTTTGCAGGAACAATTGCCCCAGGATATAAATGAGAATACGGTAATTAATTCCCGTTTCCTTTCCTTTGAAGCAGAAGGAAATATCATAAGAACAGAAAAAAATAAAGTAGTGATAATAGAAGGACTTAAAGATTACATCGTTCTTGAAAATGATCTTGTGCTAGTTGTAATGCCCAAAAAAAACGAGCAGGGTATCAAGGAGATAAGGGAAAAAGTGATGAAGAAATTTGGAGATAAACTAGGTTAATTAACTGAATGGCAGAAAATAAAAATACTTCAGTCCCGCCCGATGCTGAAGACAATAATCTCTCGGCAAATGCCAGGGATCTGATGAAAAACTCAAGGTCTTTTTTTTCAGAATTGTTAGATATAAGGCAGGATACCGACCGTGAGTCTACTATGGAGGCGGTAAAACGGGATATATCGTTTAAAGGCCACAATGCCTGGATTCTTATTTTTTCAATTTTCGTGGCTTCCATAGGTTTAAATGTGGGGAGCACTGCAGTGGTTATAGGCGCAATGCTTATTTCTCCTTTAATGGGGCCTATTGTTGGTGTGGGTATGTCCATAGCAATAAACGATGTGGAAACACTCAGAAGGTCATTTATTAATTTAGGAGTAATGGTTGGGCTTAGTGTACTTACGGCCTATGTATACTTTTTTGTTTCTCCCGTGAAGGAAGAAAATCCTGAGCTGCTGGCACGAACGGCCCCGACAATCCTGGATGTGCTGGTGGCAATTTTTGGCGGACTGGCATTAATAATAGGGAAAACTAAAAAAGGAACTATTGCAAGTGTAATCCTTGGTGTTGCTATAGCAACGGCCCTTATGCCTCCTTTATGTACAGTGGGATATGGACTTGCCGTAGGAAACTGGTCATTTGCCGGGGGTGCATTTTACCTTTTTTCAATTAATGCTGTTTTTATTGCGCTTTCTACGTTTGTTGTAGCTAAATTGCTTGGTTTTCCATTAGTTCGTTACGCAAATAGTAAGCGAAGAAAATTTATTGCGCAGGTAGCTTCGGTTGTTGCAATTTTAGTGATGGTACCCAGTATATATCTTTTTTTTCAGCTTTTGGATGAACAACTTTTTACTTCCAGGGTAAGGCAGTTTGTACAGGATGAGATACGATATCAGGGTACGGAGACCCTTAAGGTGGTTGAAGACTATGAAAATAAAACCCTGGATGTTTTCCTAATTGGTGAACGCGTTCCGGGAGGAACTATTGAAACATGGAGGGGCCGCATGAGAGATGTGGAAGCCCTGAAGGAAACTCAGTTAACGGTACACCAGGGAAAAGATCAGACCGGCGATATAGATCTACTTTCTTCGCAGGTAAGAACAGGTATACTGGAAGATCTTTATGAAAAAAACAGGCAGGCTATTGAAGATAAGGATGCAAGAATAGCTTTGCTGGAGAAGGAACTTGCCAGAATTGAAGGAAATTCCTTTGCTTTTAGAGAGTTGAGTGAGGAAATTAAGATCAACTATGAAGGGGTTGAAGAAATAGGATATTCTAACCTTATATCCACAAATTTCAATAAGATTGATACTATTCCCACTTTTACCGTAAGCTGGGCCCAGGATTTATCCCGCTCGCAAAAAACCGCTGAAAAAGAACGGATCGCGGCATGGCTTAAATTAAGGTTGAAACTTGATACTTTGGCGGTAAAGACGGTTGATTAGCGTAATTACAATCCCTGAAGCTGTGCCTGCCTGACTTTCTTGAATAAATCTGAAGAATAAACAAAATCGGTTACCGTTTCGTCATCTGTTTTAAAGATCTGGCTTTTATCCCCTTTCCAGGCAAGAACGCCCTCTTTTAAAAAGGCTATATTTTCACCTATTTCGAGTACCGAATTCATATCATGGGTAATTACAACGGTAGTGATATCATATTCCACGGTTAGTTCATGAATAAGATTATCTATAATAGTAGCGGTTTTAGGATCGAGGCCGGAGTTAGGCTCATCACAAAATAAATATCTTGGTTTATTTACAATAGCTCTTGCAATGGCTACCCTTTTTTGCATTCCCCCACTTATCTCGGCTGGATATTTATTACGACTTTCTGTACCCAGGTTAACCCTTTCAAGTACTTCGTGAACACGGTCAAGATGATTTTTCTTCCTTCCTTTTTTAAACATTCTTAGGGGGAACATAACATTTTCTTCAACGGTCATGGAATCAAAAAGTGCCCCTCCCTGAAATAACATTCCTATATCTTTTCGCAATTCTCTTTTTTGTTCAGGACTAAAATCGGAATAAGCCTTTCCATCATATTCTATTATTCCTTTTTCCGGAGTAAATATACCCAACATGGACTTCAGCAATACACTTTTTCCGGAACCGGATTGTCCTATTATAAGGTTTGTCTTTCCGTTTTCAAAAACAAAGTCAATACCTTTAAGCACATCCTGTTCAGCAAAACTCTTATGTAGGTCTTTAACTTCTATCATGTTAGCTAAGTAATAATTGGGTTACTATATAGTTGGTAACAATAATTACCACACTGGTCCATACAAAAGAGGTGGTACTGGCTTTTCCCACCTCAAGCGATCCCCCAGTCATGTAATAACCATGATAGGCAGGAACTGTTGCCAGGATCATGGCAAAAAGGAATGTTTTGAAAAATGCATAAAATATATGAAAGCCAATAAAATCGTCCTGTAATCCTCCTATAAAATCTTCAGGGCTAAGAAAACCTCCAAAAACTGCCGCTGCATAAGCTCCCGTAATTCCCAAAAACATTGATATTGCAATTACAAAGGGATAAGTAAGCATTGCAACAATTTTAGGGAAAATGAGGTAGTTCAGGGAATTCACTCCCATTACTTCCAGAGCATCTATTTGTTCGGTCACCCTCATAGATCCTATACTGGAAGTAATAAAAGAACCTACTTTCCCTGCCATAATTATAGAAATAAAGGTAGGGGAAAATTCCAGGATTATAGATTGTCTTGCTGCGTAGGCTACAAGGGATTTGGGGATAAGCGGGTTATTAAGGTTCAAAGCGGTTTGAAGTGCTACAACTCCTCCAATAAAGAAGGAGAGAAAAGCCACTATTCCCAAAGAACCAATAATAAGCTCATCAATTTCCTTAAAAATTAGTTCTTTTAATACAGAGCGCTTGGTCATTCTTCCAAAGACCCCTTTAATCATTATAATATACTCGCCAATGGAATGCAGATAACTCATTCAACAATTTTTGTAAAGCTAAAATACAAAAAAGAGCGGCCAAACTTATTAACGTAGAATTAAAGTTTTTGCCGTAGTAACCTTT
Organism: Autumnicola musiva; assembly: GCF_031846585.1. Taxonomy (NCBI): domain Bacteria; kingdom Pseudomonadati; phylum Bacteroidota; class Flavobacteriia; order Flavobacteriales; family Flavobacteriaceae; genus Autumnicola; species Autumnicola musiva. Next base: position 139,242 of record NZ_JAVRHK010000007.1, on the reverse strand, counting down.
AACTTTGTGTTCTTAAAAATCCTAATATGAAACGTATACTTTTTTTGTTCCTGGCATTGATTTTTCTTTCGCCCGTCAAATCCCAGGAAGTAAAAAATGAAAAACCAAAACTGGTGGTTGGAATTGTAGTAGACCAGATGAGGTATGACTATCTTACCCGGTTTTGGGGCAGGTTTGGCGAAGGAGGCTTTAAAAGAATGATTAACGAGGGCTATAATTTTAAAAATAATCATTTTAATTATGTGCCTACGTATACCGGCCCTGGTCATGCCTCGGTACATACCGGCACCAGCCCCATGAACCACGGGATCATTAGTAACAGCTGGTATGATAAATTTGCCGAAGAGGAAGTTTATTGCGCCGGAGATTCTTCGGTGAAACCTGTTGGTACCAGCTCTTCCGCAGGCAAAATGTCTCCGCAACGTATGAAAGTCACCACAGTTTCAGATCAAAACCGCCTTCATACACAAATGAGGGGTAAAACCATAGGAATTTCCATAAAAGACAGGGGTTCTATTTTGCCGGCCGGTCATACCGCCAATGCTGCTTACTGGTATCATGGCGGTGATGAAGGCAAATTTATTACCAGTTCCTATTACATGGAAGAATTGCCGCAGTGGGTTGAAGATTTTAATAATTCTAACGCGGCAGAGGAATATTTTAAAACATGGAATACCCTGGAGAACATAGAATCTTACCGGGAAAGTGGAATAGATGTAAACAATTTTGAAGGTGGTTTTAATGGGCAGGAAACAGCTTCTTTTCCATATAATTTGGCAGAATTAAAAAACCAGAATGGCAATTATGATATTATTCCGCAAACTCCATATGGCAACGATCTTACGCTGGATTTTACCCTTATGGCTATAGAAGCCGAGCAACTTGGGCAGGATGAGGATACCGACTTTCTGGATGTGAGTTTTTCCAGTACCGATAAGGTGGGGCATAACTTTGGGGTGAATTCAAAAGAGATTGAAGACACTTATTTGAGGTTGGACAGGAACCTTGCGCAACTGCTTGAATATCTGGATTCTAATGTGGGTGATGGAGAATACACCGTTTTTCTTACTGCCGATCACGGTGGGGGTGAGGTATCAGGTTACCTGGAATCTGTAAAGATTCCTGCAGGGTACTTCGATTTTTCATCATTTTCAGATAAGCTGAACGTTTTTGTAGCTGAAGAATATGGGCAAAATAACTTAATTAAGAATATTTCTAATAACCAGGTTTTCTTTAATTATGATGCTCTTAAAAATGCAGAAATTAGTTCTGAAGAATTGGAGGAAAGAATTGCTCATTACATCCTTCAGCAGGAGCAGGTTGATAAAGTTTTTACCAGGACACAGCTGGAAAACGGTGGACTTACTACCGGCATTGGAGCTTTAATTCAGAATGGGTTTAATCAGAAACGGAGTGGAGATGTGGTTTTTGTATTAAATCCCGGCAGCGGTTATGCCAGAGGTTCCACCCATGGCAGCGGCTACACTTACGATACCCATGCGCCGCTTCTTTTCTTCGGAAAAGGAATTCCACACGGCAGCACTACCCAGCGTTCTGAAATTACAGATGTTGCACCAACTATTTCCGCACTACTGGGTATTGCTTTCCCGAATGCGGCAACAGGGCATCCTTTATATATTATGCTGGACCAGAAATTAAAATAATTTTTTACGGATATTTTTCCATCGTAAATTCCTTATAAAGCAGCCTTCTTCTTCGGAAACGAGAAAAGGCTGCTTTTCTTTTTTTGCTTTAAAATACCCGCCTAGTGAATCAAGAAAAAACTGAAGATTTTTCTTTTTAAGCGTCATCTTCGCTGAAGCTATTGCAGTGAGCAACAATCCATAATGCAAGCGGTAAAATGCTTCTCCCTGCTTGAATTTAGATGATTTATTGTAATTTTTGCCTGTAGGTTTCAGGTGCTTTACCAACAGGCTTTTATCTGTTTTTACTTCCCAGCCATGATACTGCGCAAGTAACTCATCTACCGTGTCCCAACCCATAGCGGACTTTAATTTGCCAATTTCAAGGAAACATTCCTTACGATAAGTTTTAAGGGCGCCGCGTAAATGGTCTTTTCCGGTTAAATTTTCCAAAACCCAGCTTTCCTTTTCATAAACCGAACAAAAACCTCCGCAAATTCCCGTTTTAGCTGAAGCCTCGAAATGCGATGCAACCTTTTCAAGATAATTCTTCGGAAAAACCAGGTCGGCGTCAAATTTACAGATGAGGTCGTAATTTTCATCCAGTTTCTTATAACCTTTATTAAAAGCATTAATGACCTTGCTGCCGGGAAGATGAGCAGCCTCAGAACTGATTTTAATCAGGCTTATAAACGGATGCCGGCGGATAAAAGAATCTACAATTTTCGTAGTACCGTCAGTAGAATTATCGTCAACAACCACTATTTTTTCCGGTATTTTACTTTGCTGTACCAGTGATTCTAAAGTCTGGCCAATAAATTCAGCTTCATTATGGGCAGGAATAACAATATAAATTCTCACAGAGATGAATTTTCAACTGCTAATTTACAATTTTACCTGTTGTAGCTTATGAAATAGCTTCTGTTAATATTTGTGGTTTTAATGATTAAATTCGGAATAAGTCTTTTTCTCCTTCAATTCTAAACAAACTCAAAGAAAGCAAGGTTACCTTATGGGGTCTCAGTCCTGGTAGATTCAAATATGAAAATTATCGGAAGTACTTTTGGGAAAGTCCTTAGAATTGTGGTATGACTATTCTGCTAATAAGCGACTTAGTCTGGGGCTATAGTCTTGCTCAACAGGAGGTTCGCCTTCTAAAAAAGAAGTAATGATTTTTTACTGTAGAATTGGATGATGAAACTGAAAAATTACCTTTCGGCATAAACAGCATAATAGCGGGGCGTGATTTTTCTTAATAAAGGACGCACCCCAATTTTCTTTACGGGATTTGTCCATTTTGCGGTATCTTTTATTTTCCAGCCTGCCTTTTCAAGTAACCAGTCAAACTGCCAGTCTTCAAATTCATGGTAATGCCGGTCCCATTTATCTGTTTTGCTTCTGTAAGCGGGTGAAAACCACAAATTCAGCGGGATGGTGGCGATGAGTTTTTCAGCTTTTATATCCTTCAGTACATTGAAAGGTGCTACAAGATGTTCAAAAATTTCAAAGGCGGTAACCACATGAAACCCATCTTTTTGAACAGCAGAGGTATCAAGGTCCAGGTCTTCTCCGGAAGTATTGCTAACTTCATAACCTTGCCTGCCCATTACTTCAGAAAAAGGATTCTCTACTCCCAGATCTAAAATTTTTGCAGGTGAGGAAACATGCTTCTCTAAAAATTCAATAGTTTTCCCATATCTTTTATTCGGAAAGCTGTTTTCGTACATGCTAGTATTCGTAAACTATAGCGTTAATATTCATGCCGGCACCAACGCTTGCAAAAATAATTATATCACCTTTCTCCAGCTCCTGATTTTCAATTTCGCCATTAACCACTAAGTCAAGCAGAGTAGGAACAGTAGCCACGCTGCTGTTTCCCAGTTCCTTAATGGTCATGGGAGTGACATTTTGGGGAACATCCATCCCGTGCAGCTTATAAAAGCGCTTGATAATGGCATCATCCATTTTTTCATTTGCCTGATGAATAAAAATTTTCTTTAAATCTTTAATAGATTTTCCGCTTTTCTCAAGGCAGGATTTCATCGCCTTGGGGACATTCATCAGGGCAAATTCATAAATTTTACGCCCGTTCATTTTTATATACCGTACATCCTGAGGTGCTTCAGCATTGTTAGATTTCCCAAAATAGATATAATTAGCTTCATTGTAGGCATAGGTTGCACTTTCATGGGCGAGGACTCCACCGGTTTCTTCTGAATTTTCCACTACTGTTGCTCCTGCTCCATCAGAAAAAATCATGGAATCGCGGTCATGTTTATCAACAACTCTTGAAAGGGCTTCAGCTCCTATCACCAAACATTTTTTGGCCATCCCGGCTTTTATAAATGCCTGGGCCTGGATTACGCCTTCTATCCACCCGGGGCAGCCGAAGAGCACATCGTAACCTACGCAGGACGGATTTTTAATTCGTAACTGATGTTTAACGCGAGTGGCAATACTGGGAACAGTATCGCTTTGGAGACAATTAAATTTCACATCTCCGTAATTATGGGCAACAATAATATAATCCAGGCTTTCAGGATCTGTTCCAGAGGCTTCAATGGCTTTTTGAGCTGCAATTACTGCTATTTCAGAAGTATTTAAATTATCTTCCAGATATCTCCGCTCTTCAATTCCGGTTATAGACCTGAATTTCTTTATAGTGGTTTCATTGTCATGCGGAAAAGTTGAGCCGTCTGTATTAAAGAATTCATGTTGATGAAAATCAGCATTTCTTGTAATTACATTGGGAATATAGCTTCCTGTGCCGGTTATTTTGATACTCATTTATTCGAAACTTGTTATTTATCTAATTTAACGAAATGTTGGGAATTTTTGTTGCGGCATCTCATGAAATTACGATGGCTGATTTAAATTTTTAAAGTTAGAGACAGAGGCTGTTTAAAAAATAGCTAAAGCCGTTACCTGAATTTATCAAAATTTCAAAGTATCTCTTCAGGTTCATTTTTTATCCTGTGTGAAGTTCAGACGGCAGAAATTATTATTCATCCAGCCTATTAATTTTAAGCTTCTGCATATTCCTCGGTAGGAGGGCAGGTACACATCAGATTTCTGTCCCCAAAGGCCTCATCTACCCTTCTTACACTGGGCCAGAATTTATTGTCCCTAACATATTCCAGCGGATAAGCAGCCTTCTCCCTTGAGTACGGCAGGTTCCATTCATCTGAAGTAAGCATTTGAAGAGTGTGCGGTGCATTCTTCAAAACATTATTTTGATCTTTAGATGAGGTTTCATCAATTTCTTTTCTAATAGAAATTAAAGCCTGACAAAAACGGTCCAATTCCGCCTTACTCTCACTTTCTGTAGGTTCTATCATTACGGTGCCGGCTACAGGGAAGGAAACCGTTGGTGCGTGGAATCCGTAATCTATAAGCCTTTTGGCAATATCAGTAACTTCAATTCCATTATTTTTGAAAGGGCGGCAGTCCACAATCATTTCATGGGCGGCACGGCCTCTTTCTCCGGAATAAAGGGTTTTATAATGCTCGTTTAAACGCTCCTTAAGATAATTTGCATTTAAAATGGCATATTCAGTCGCTTTTTGAATTCCTTTAGTTCCAAGCATCCTTATATAACCGTAAGAGATAAGGCAAACCAATGCAGATCCCCAGGGTGCCGATGAGATTGCTCCTATGGCCTCTTTCCCGCCCGATTTAATAACCGGGTTACCTGGTAAAAATGGTTTTAATTGTTCAGCAACGCAAATAGGGCCTACTCCGGGACCACCGCCACCATGTGGAATGGCAAAAGTTTTATGCAGGTTTAAATGGCAAACATCGGCACCTATGGCTCCGGGATTGGTAAGGCCAACCTGGGCATTCATATTTGCACCATCCATATAGACCTGCCCGCCATTGTCGTGAATAAGATTGGTGATTTCTTTTATTGCAGATTCAAATACGCCATGTGTTGAAGGATAAGTTACCATTAAAGCGGCCAGATTATCTTTGTGCTTTATTGCTTTCTCCCTAAGGTCTTCTACATCAATATTCCCGTTTTCAGCAGCTTTGGTAACAACCACTTTCATTCCTGCCATTACTGCGGAAGCTGGATTGGTGCCGTGCGCAGAGGATGGAATTAGACAAATATTACGGTGCCCTTCCCCAATTGACTCCTGGTATGCTCTTATTACCATTAAACCGGCATATTCTCCCTGTGCGCCGGAATTTGGCTGAAGGGACGTTGCGGAGAAGCCCGTGATTTCAGTTAAATAATCTTCCAGTCTTTTTAGAACAATCTGATAACCTTCTGCCTGATCAACTGGCGCAAAAGGATGAATATTCCCCCATTGCGGATTGCTTAGCGGAAGCATTTCTGAAGCTGCATTCAACTTCATGGTACAGCTGCCAAGGGAAATCATACTATGGTTCAGGGATAAATCTTTGCGTTCCAGTTTTTTTATATAACGCATCAGTTCTGTTTCAGAACGATATGAATTAAAAACTTTATGAGTAAGAAAGTCTTTTGTTCGCTGCAGTTCAGTGGGAATAACAGTATTTTGAAGAAGCTCTTCCAAAGGTTCGGCTTCCTTACCGGCAGCTTTGGCGAAAACTGCAATAATGTTATTTACATCTTCCAGAGAAGTGGTTTCATTTATTGAAATGGAAACAGTATCTGCATCCGGATAATAAAAATTTATCTCGTTTTCTTCAGCTATCTTCTTCACCGTTTCGGCTTCAGCTTTAATCTGAACAGTATCAAAATAAACAGAATTTACCTGCTCAAACCCTAGCTTTACCAGTTCAGCAGAAAGATTGGTAGCTGAATAGTGCACTGTATCAGCGATATATTTTAATCCTTCAGGGCCATGATAAACAGCATACATTCCAGCCATTACGGCTAGCAGCACCTGTGCAGTACAGATATTGGAAGTTGCCCTGTCCCGCTTTATATGTTGCTCCCGGGTTTGGAGAGCCATTCTCAGTGCATTGTTACCATCAACATCTTTGGTTACTCCAATAATTCTTCCGGGCAGGTTTCTTTTATATTCATCTTTTGTTGCAAAATATGCAGCATGAGGTCCACCGTAACCTAACGGGATTCCAAAGCGTTGGGTAGTTCCAACCACAACATCTACTCCCAGTTCTCCGGGGGCCTTAAGTTTCACCAGGCTCAGGATGTCGGCCGCAACGGCAATTTTAATTCCGGCTTCTTTACATTGGGAAACAAACGAGGAATAGTTATGCACTTCTCCAAATTTTCCCGGATACTGCAAAAGAGCACCAAAATATTCCGTAGAAAAATCAAATTTTTTATGGTCGCCAATTACCAGTTCAATACCTAGAAAGTCAGCTCTTGTACTCAACAGGGAGATTGTTTGAGGCAGAGTTTCTTCAGAAACAAAAAACTTATTTACATCATCTTTCTTTTGCTTTCTATCCCTAACAGCATGTAGTAAAGCCATGGCTTCTGCCGCCGCCGTAGATTCGTCCAGAAGGGAAGCGTTGGCAATTTCCATTCCGGTAAGATCACTCACCATAGTTTGGAAATTCAGTAAAGCTTCAAGACGCCCCTGGGCAATTTCAGCCTGATATGGAGTGTAAGCAGTGTACCAGCCTGGGTTTTCCAGAACATTGCGTTGGATAACCGCAGGCAAAATAGCCTGATGATATCCCAGCCCGATATAGGTTTTAAAAACTCTGTTTCTGGCTGAAAGTTTTCCAATATGTTCTGCATACTGGTTTTCACTTAAAGCAGCAGGTAAATTTAAGGGAGATTTCAGGCGAATATCATCCGGAATAGTCTCGTAGATTAACTGCTCAAGAGTTTCTACTCCTATGGTGTCCAACATTTCTTTTAGTTCGCTTTCCCTGGGGCCAATATGGCGCAGTGCAAAAGAATCTGTCCTCATTAAAATATAGTTGTGGTTTTTGTGCTGCGAAATTACATATTTTAAATGTAAAAAGGTGTGATTTACAGTCGGGCAGTTGTTAAGATTTGGAAGAAAGGGAATTGAAGAAAAAGTACGTGGGAAAACAGGCAAAATGTGATATATAAAAAATACTTTCCCGGGGGGAGAAAGTATTTACCAATTGTGAACAAAAATCAGGTTAGAAAGAAGGACATTTGTCGCAGCTGTCAATAAAAAGGGTGGCGATTTGCAATGCGGTTTCGCCGGAAATTGGTTCGTCATAGGACTGGGATGCAGAAACTGCACCAAAATCTGTGATGGCGGTGAGGTCTATTCCTGCCTGTGTAATATTTTCCTCTCCATTATAAACCGGTTGAGTAACCTCCGGCATACCAGGACCTCTGTTGTCCAACGTTATCCAGGGTAATAAATCCTGGTTTAAAGGTTCATTCAGAAAATCTGCTCTTAGCCTTCTCACTTCAGCCGCATGCCTTGCTTCTACAGAATGAATTCTAAGCGCCGGCTGTAAAAATGGAGTTCCCATTAAATTTGTGGCCTGCCCCTTATAGGCTCTTACGCCGGTATCTTCAAAGGCCTGTGCAAGCACAAGCAGCTGGGCATAAGCAGCATCATTGTTTGTATTAAAAGGGTCAAATGCACCACCTACGGTAAAGTCGAAATCCGGGGAATCGAAAGCGGCATCCCCAAGGCCGGCCTTCAGAAAATTCACATGTGCGGTTTCATGCTTTGAAATTTGCATATAAACGGCTTCCGCTCTTCCTGATGGAAGCACACCGGAATCTAAAGCCTTCATATAAAAATCGGCTTCCAGATATTCAAGAGTTAGTGCAAGCTGTAGTGCACTTATGGCCTCGTTTGCCTGTGTTGCTGCGTTGGCCCTGGTAGAGGCAAGTCCAAACGGAAGGGCTGCCAAAGCCGCTTTTTTTCCGAGAGATCCAAAAGTTCCCAGCATCTCACGCCTCGAAGAAGTTTTTTTTATGAGGTCATGCGAGGTAAATTCGTTTAAAAAGTTTATTATATCCATAATCTTATTTTTTTAAAAGTTGAAGAAATTACCCGTTAGGAATATTATTATAAGTTAGCTGGGTTTCTATGAAACCTGTAGAAGCTACTGTGTCCAAAACATCTTTTGGTTCAGCAACAAGATCTAAGCCGTTCTCATCTATAATATCATCTCCGGCAAATTCCGTAAACCCAGGGAGATAAAGGGATCTTAAAGCTGAAGCATGTCTTGCTTCAACAGAAACAATCTTACCGGCTACTACCAGATAAGCTGGTTCTGATATTAAATCTCCTGCTCCGTTATATGCTGAAACACCTGTGTCTTCCAATACAATTGATGTTCCCAAAACCGAATCCCGGTCACCAAAATCAATGGTGCTAAAATCAAATTCAAGATCTGGCGCAACTTGATCAGAAGAAAAGGTTGCATTTAATACTGTTTTAAAAAATTCCCTGTGAATTACCTCGTGAGCCTGTAAATCTTCTAAATAGAGTTTTTCTACCGGCTCAGCCGATGCCCAATAGGAACCTTCCAGAACTCTGGTGTAGAACGCGGCCTCCAGTTGTTCCAGGATATAGGCATAATTTAAAATTCCTAAATCTCCTGTTCCCAGGTCAAAAGCCGATTCCCCTCCGGCATCTGTAGCGGTAATGCCTTCCTGGTTTCTTACTTCTTCCTCACTACAGGAGTAGAGAAATAAACTGGTTCCTGCCAGGGCGAGCCCCCCAAGCTTTAAAAATTTACGTCGGGCTGCATTGCTCCCTTTTGGTGCAACATCAGATTGACGCACCTTAATCATTGGTTTTTTCATAATTAAATGAATTAGAATGGTTAATAAATTTCGAGGGGTTAATAATATTTACGAAGCCGGATGAAAAAGAGTTTTAATTTTAATGTTAAAAAAGATTAATTGTAGAAAATAATCTTTGAAATACATTATTAATTTATTAATCCTACAAATTATTATCTTTTTTAATGCATTATATGTATATGGAGGCACAGTAGCATTCCGGATGAATAAGTTTCCTTCTCTACTTCTGAAGTTTTAACTTCGTAATTTTACTGAATGCGCCATTTAAAGAACTTATTAGCCCTGTACATAAACAGCAGTATTCATGTAGCTCTGGCAGTAGTTTCTTTCAGTATGGTAAGTTTTTGGAAATTTCAGCTTTTGCCTGATTATAAATTGTTGCTCTTTATCTTCTTCGGAACAATAACAGGCTATAATTTTGTAAAATACGCAGGCATTGCAAAACTTCATCACTTAAGTCTCACCCGAAATCTCAGGATTATCCAGGTGTTTTCCTTTTTTTGTTTTCTTGCTGGAGCTTATTTTCTTTTGCTGCAGCCGTGGAGGGTCCTGATTATTTCAGCAATTTTAGGAGTGTTTACTTTTCTTTATGCGGTGCCTTTTTGGAAAGGTAAGGCAAATCTCAGGAGTTTAAATGGCACCAAAGTTTTTGTAATTGCGGTGGTTTGGGCAGGGGCAAGCGTATTATTGCCGTTAGAGCAATTGTATGAAGTTCAAAGCAGGGATATCCTATTAGAATTCTTCCAGCGGTTGCTTCTGGTACTGGTGCTAATGTTGCCTTTTGAAATTCGGGATTTAAGGTATGATGTGCTGCAGTTAGGGACGATTCCTCAACGGCTGGGAGTTAAAAGAACCAAAATTCTGGGTTATATCTTATTAGGAATGGCTGTAGTTTCCGAAGCAGCTAAAAAGCATGTTTTGCCTGCCAACTTCTTTTCTTTACTCATGCTGTCTATAATCACAGCAATATTGCTTTATAAAAGTATAATAAAGCAAAACATCTACTTTTCTTCTTTCTGGGTGGAGGGTATTCCCATAATCTGGCTTATAATTACCATTTTAGTTATGACTCTTTTTTAGCCATTTCTTCCCTTATACGTTCTTTCCAGACCTGCTTATCTACCTTACTGCAGCTCTTCAAATTGGATTTTTTAATCAGTTTTGTGAGGCGGGTATTTCTGGTAGTATACTTTTTGCAGCGGCGACACATGGCAATGTGGAGTAGCAACCTAATTTTATTAGCCTTGCTGAGTTCTTTATATTGTGCTTTGTCACAACAGTTTTCTGCCCTGGAACAATCAATAAGAAAAGAGAAATTTCTAAACATCATTAAAACCAATTTTTTTGCATGCACTCAGCCAGTGCCACTCGCGATCTGTGTATAATCACCCAAAGGTTAGACGGGGTGATATTAAACTCATTACAAATTACTTCTGTGTCTGCACCATCTATAGTCTTCATTTTAAAGATTGCAGCCTGTTTTTCATTAAGTTGATCCAGGCATTCCAGTATGGCCATTCCCAGTTCGGTATTTTCCATTTCATCTTCAGCATTCCGGTCAGATGCATCTGCTACCTGCTCTTCCAGCCATTCACCGTCGCTGTAATCGTCAGAATAATTAATGTGGACTTCTGCCTTTCCTTTTTTTGAATTTATCCGGCGGTAATAATCTATAATCTTACGTTTCAGAATAGAAATCAGCCAGGTGCGTTCACTGGCTTCTCCTTTAAAATTCTTTTTTGATTTAAGTCCGGCCAGAAATGTTTCCGAAATAAGATCATTGGCGATCTCACGATCATTCACCCGAACAATCGTATAATTAAAAAGGTAGTCGGAATATTTATCCACCCACTTGGTAGGGTCGAGGTTATGAACTGGCATGATGTTTTGCTGAATGTCTTATCCAAAAATAGAAAAAGATAGCATCAAATGAGTTATAAAAATGATAAGATTGAAGGCAAAAAACGGCTAGGATTCAAAGTTTTGAATGCCAGCCGTTTTTTTCATTTTGATTCCATTTTTTTACTTCGGAATTAATCCTGCTCTTTTCAGCAGGGCTTCAGGCTGAGGTTCCTTTCCGCGGAATCTTTTATAAAGTTCCATTGGATGTTCGGTGCCGCCCTGAGAAAGAATGTTTTCCCTGAATTTATTGGCAACTTCCCTGCTGAAGATCCCCTGTTCCTGGAAATATTCAAAAGTGTCTGCATCCAGTACTTCTGCCCATTTATAGGAATAATATCCTGCGGAATACCCGCCCTGGAAGATATGCGAGAAAGAAGTGCTCATGCAGTTTTCCGGAACGTTGGGATATAATTTGGTAGCTTCAAAAGCTTTATCTTCATGTGCCTTAACATTGGTAATGTTTGTTGGGTCTATACCATGCCAGCTAAGGTCCAGCATACCAAAACTCAGCTGCCTTACAGTGGCCATTCCTTCATGGAAATTAGCAGATTCCTTTATTTTTTCAATCAATTCCATAGGAATGGCTTCCCCGGTTTTATAATGTTTGGCAAACAGCTGCAAAGCCTCTTTCTCATAGCACCAGTTTTCCAGCACCTGGCTTGGTAGTTCTACAAAATCCCAATATACATTTGCTCCGGACAAACTGGGGTAGGTGGTATTTGCAAGCATCCCGTGCAGTGCATGGCCGAATTCGTGAAACAGTGTGGTAACCTCATTGAAAGTAAGTAAGGAAGGCTCGGTTTTAGAAGGCTTGGTGAAGTTGCACACAATAGAAATATGCGGCCGTTCATTTTGGTTATTTTGAATATATTGTTGCTTATATATTGTCATCCAGGCACCATTGCGCTTACCTTCTCTTGGATGGAAATCGGCATAGAAAAGCGCTATTATTTCATTATATTCATCTGTTACTTTATAGGTTTTTACATCAGGATGATATTTGTCCACATCAAAAACTTCGGTAAAATTAAGGCCATAAAGCTTATTGGCAACAAGAAATACGCCTTCAATTACATTCTCCAGTTTAAAATAAGGTTTTAGTTTTTCATCATTAAGGTCAAATAATTCCTGTTTCAGTTTTTCTCCATAAAAGGCTGCATCCCATTTTTCAAGCCTCTCAATGTTATCAAGTTTCTTTGCGAAATTTTCCAGTTCGGTAAATTCTCGCTTTGCAGCAGGTTTCGCTTTTTCCAGAAGCTCGTTAAGAAAATTGTTCACCTTTTCCGGGGTTTCAGCCATGCGCTGTTCCAGTACAAAATGTGCATGCGTTTCAAAGCCCAGTAGATTTGCTCTTTGGTGCCTTAGTTTTGCTATACTCAGCACATTTTCCCGGTTGTCCAGGTCATCACCATGAAAACCTTTGGCTCCAAAAGCTACGGACATTTTTTTGCGTAATTCCCGGTTTTCAGCATATTTCATAAAAGGGATATAGCTTGGATATTGAAGGGTAAAAATCCAGCCCTGTTTTTCTTTTGCTTCCGCAGTTGCTTTAGCTTCTTCTCTAAAACTTTCCGGCAGGCCTTTCAGGTCTTCTTCATTAAGAATTTGAAGTTCAAATTTGTTGGTTTCTTCCAGTACATTTTCTCCAAATTTTAAGCTTAAAGAAGAAAGTTCTTTATCAATAGCCCGAAGTTCCTGTTGTTTTTCTTCAGGTAAATTTGCCCCGTTGCGGGAAAAAGCTTTGTACTTTTTCTCCAGTAAAGTTTTTTCTTCAACATTAAGTTGAAGGTTTTCCTGCTCTTCAAATACTGTTTTTACCCTTTCAAAGAGCGTTTTATTAAGAATAGTATCATTTTTAAATTCAGTAAGTAATGGAGAAACTTCCTGGGCAATTTGCTGGATTTCTTTATTGGTTTCAGCAGAATTTAAATTGAAGAAAACACTGGTCACCCGGTCCAGCTGTTTGCCGGCAAAATCAAGCGCAGCCACAGTATTTTCAAAGCCTGGAGCTTCCTGAGAATTTGCAATTGCATCTATTTCTTTACCTGCTGTTTTAATTGCTTCAAGAATAGCAGGTTTATAGTGTTCATCTTTAATCTTTGAAAAAGGAGCTTCCTCAAATGATTCTAAAAGTGGATTATATATGGAATTCATAAATTTCTTAATTAACGTTATTGATATTTTTTATAATCTAAACGAGGATTTGTATATTTTTTAACTACTTTTACGCTTTCATTTAGAAAACATTTAAAATGTAGTAAGTTTAAAGTTTTGGATTAATATATTTAGAATGGTTAATAAATAGAATTTACAAGATTAAAAAACTACTACTTCCCAAGCCGCATTTTATGCGGCTTGTTTTATTTCTGCACTTTTTTGGCGCCTTCAATTACTTTTTCTTTAAGACCTTCTTTATAAACCAGAATTTTATCCAATACACATTTATCTGAACAGCCAATAATTTGTGCCGCCAGGATACCTGCATTTTTAGCACCGTCTAATGCTACCGTTGCCACGGGTACGCCACCGGGCATTTGCAAAATAGATAAAACCGAATCCCAGCCATCTATAGAGTTGCTGGATTTAACAGGCACTCCTATAACGGGAAGTGGAGAGAGAGAGGCAATCATCCCGGGCAAATGGGCTGCCCCGCCGGCACCTGCAATAATTACCTGTATATCCCTGTTATGGGCGTTTTTTCCATAATCAAATAATTTTTCAGGTGTACGGTGTGCAGAAACTATATCTACCTCAACTTCAATGTCAAAACCTTCAAGAATATCTATTGCGTCCTGCATCACCGGCAAATCGCTGGTGCTGCCCATAATTACTGCTACTTTTCCCATTTTATTTTTTTGAAATTACCTTTATTAAATTTTTTACTTCTTCGGCTATTTTCCTGGCTTCCTGAATTTCTTCGTTTATAATAGTCACATGGCCCATCTTGCGGAAAGGTCTTGTAATTTTCTTTCCGTATATATGGGGTGTCACCCCGTTAATGGCCATTATTTTTTCAATATTCTCATAAAGAACTTCTCCTTCATGATTTTCATCCCCAACAAGGTTAACCATAATTCCGCCTACCTTACTGTTAGTATTTCCTAATGGCAAATCAAGAACAGCTCTTATATGTTGTTCAAACTGATTGGTGTAGCTGGATTCAATGCTGTAATGACCACTATTATGGGGTCGCGGCGCAACCTCATTTACAAGAATATTATCTTCTTTGGTTTGGAACATTTCTACCGCAAGCAAGCCTACATGTTGAAAGGCTTCGGAAACTTTTTTGGCAAGATTTCTTGCTTTTTTAGCTACTTCAGGATCTATTCTTGCAGGGCAAATTACATATTCCACCTGGTTGGCGGTAGGATGAAACTCCATTTCTACCACAGGATAAGTTTTAACTTCTCCTGAAGGATTTCGCGCCACAATTACGGCAAGTTCATTTTTAAAGGGAATCATCTCTTCCGCAATACATTCTGCTTCAGATAATTCCTTCAGATCTGCTTTAGATTTTATTACAGCCACACCTTTCCCATCGTAGCCTCCTGTAGTGCTTTTCCAAACAAACGGAAATTTCCTTTTTCCTTCTTCAATTGCATCCAAAAGAGCTTTTTTGCTACTGAAAATATCAAAACCTGCAGTAGGAATTTTATTATTCAGATAGAAATTTTTCTGAATTCCCTTATTCTGAATTTTTTCCAACGTGGCAGCCGAAGGATAGGTTTTTATCCCCTCTTCTTCGAGCTTTTTCAAGGCTTCAATGTTTACTCCTTCAATTTCAAAAGTAAGCACATCCACATTTCTCCCAAATTTGAGCACGGTTTCATAATCCATGAGGTCGCCCTGTTCAAAATAATTACAGGCAATCCTAGATGGAGCTTCAGGATTTGGATCTATAACATGCGTTTGAATATCGAATTTACGGGTTTCATAAAGCATCATTTTTCCCAGCTGTCCCCCGCCAAGAATACCCAGTTTAAAATCTGAAGAAAAGTAATTTAGCATATAAATTTCAGGTTTAAGCAAAAATAATTTTTTACGGTGGAAACCGCCACTTATTCTATAGAAATCTGATAGGGTGAATAATTGAGAATCCTTATCTTTGCCTCTTTAAAATTTTAATGTTTTGATTCAACTTCACGATTTACAATTTGAACCTTTTATTTCAGAAGCAGAAATTGAAGAAGCTATTGCGAAAGTGGCCAGTCAGCTTAACGCGGATTATAAAGATGAAAACCCTGTTTTCCTAGGTGTCCTAAATGGAGCTTTTATGTTTGCTTCAGACGTGATTAAGAGATTTGAAGGCGATTGTGAGGTGAGTTTTGTAAAACTGGGTTCTTATGAAGGTACGTCTACTACCGGGGCGGTAAAAACTTTGCTGGGACTCAATCAACAATTAAAGGAGAGAAGGGTAATTATTATTGAAGATATTGTAGACACAGGAAATACACTGGAAGAAATAAATAAGATTCTGAAAAAAGAAGGGGTAGCCGATTATCAGGTTGCCACTCTCTTTTTTAAACCTGAAGCCTACAAGAAAGAATTTAATATAAAATATGCAGGCCTTGAAATTCCCAATAAATTTATAGTTGGGTATGGATTGGATTACGATGGCCTGGGCAGAAATCTTACAAAAGTTTATAAACGCAAAGAATAAAAAATGACAAATCTGGTGCTTTTTGGCCCTCCAGGAGCCGGTAAAGGAACACAGGCTATCGTGTTAAAGGAGAAATATCAACTGGTTCACATCTCAACCGGAGATGTTTTCAGGCAAAATATTAAAAATCAAACTGAACTCGGCCTGAGCGCCAAATCCTTTATGGACAGAGGCCAGCTTGTGCCCGATGAGGTAACAATAAATATGCTCCGGGCAAAGGTTGAAGAGCACAAAGATGCCAAAGGCTTTATTTTTGACGGTTTTCCAAGAACAGTAGCCCAGGCTGATGCTTTAGCTGAATTGCTTGCTTCTATGGGAGAAGATGTTGATGCCATGATTGCGCTGGAAGTTGATGATGAAATTCTGGTTCAGCGACTGCTGGAACGAGGCAAAACTTCTGGAAGGGCAGATGATGCAGATGAAACCGTGGTAAGAAGAAGAATAAAGGTTTACTATGAAGAAACCGCCATTTTAAAGGAATACTATCAGAAACAGGATAAATATTACGGAGTTAACGGAGTAGGCTCTATTGAAGATATAACAGGGAGGCTTAGTAAAGTTATTGAAAAGCTTATTTAATAGAGATTACTGTTAATTTTGGCCGCCGAATATAAACTTCCCGCAAAGGAGAAAATACAAATATGACTGAAGGTAATTTTGTTGATTATGTAAAAATTCACGTTTCTTCTGGAAACGGCGGCAGCGGTTCTTCCCATTTACACCGGGAGAAATATATTACCAAAGGTGGCCCCGATGGTGGGGACGGTGGCAGGGGCGGTCATGTGATTATTCGCGGGAGTAAAAATCTATGGACCCTTTTTCATCTCAAATTTAAAAGGCATGTGCGTGCAGAACATGGTGGAAATGGTAGGAAACAAAGAAGTAGCGGTTCCGATGGTTCCGATGAGTATATAGATGTTCCACTGGGTACTGTAATTCGGGATACCGAAACCCAGGAGATAATCCACGAAATTACTGAGGAAGGAAAAGAGTATGTAATAGCTGAAGGAGGAAAAGGAGGTCTTGGGAATTGGCATTTTAAAAGTTCCACCAATCAGACTCCGCGCTATTCCCAACCCGGGATCGAAGGTAAGGAAGTGGACATTACACTTGAACTTAAAGTTCTTGCAGACGTTGGTCTTGTAGGTTTTCCAAATGCAGGTAAATCCACGTTGCTTTCGGTAATCACTGCGGCTAAGCCAAAAATTGCAGATTATGAATTTACCACGCTAAAGCCAAACCTGGGAATTGTTCAATATCGTGACTTTAAAACTTTTGTGGTGGCTGATATCCCCGGCATTATTGAAGGCGCTGCCGAAGGAAAAGGTTTGGGCTATCGTTTTCTGCGCCATATTGAAAGAAATTCCACTTTGCTCTTTCTAATTCCTGCAGATGCCCCCGATGTTAAGAAACAATATGAAATTCTTGTAGATGAGCTACGCAGGTATAATCCTGAAATGCTGGATAAGGACCGGTTAATTGCTATCTCTAAAAGTGATATGCTGGACACCGAGTTAAAAGCGGAATTAAAAAAGGAGCTGGATGAAAAGCTTGAAGCCGATTATTTATTTATTTCCTCTGTAGCTCAACAAGGTCTTGCTGAATTAAAAGACCGGCTGTGGGAAATGCTTAATAAACCGCCGGTATAAACTTCCTTTTATTTTTTCCTTTTCTGGGCTGATTTTTGATTATTTTCTGGTAGAAAAATCAATACGAGAGATTATTATAGCTTCTTTATAATCCTACTACTAATATGAGAATAGTAAAAATTTTAATTATTTGTGCGATTTTAGCAGGATGTAATTCTCCTAAAATTGCTTACGATTATGATCAGAATACCAATTTCAGCAAATATTCCACTTATGCGCTTTTTCCTGAATTTAATACGGGCTTAAGTCAGCTGGATGAGCAAAGGCTTATAAGGGCATTAGACAATGCAATGCCACAAAAGGATTTTGCCACTGCCGATAATCCTGGAATTTATGTAAATGCATATACTGAGAAATATCAACAGGAGAGCAATAATTCCTTAGGCCTAGGAGTTGGAAGCGGGGGAGGTGGTGTAGGAGTTGGAGTATCCGGCGGAATACCACTGGGAAGTTCTAAAACTTTCCTAAGGTTAACCTTGGATTTTATAGATAAAAACAGAGATAGTCTGGTGTGGCAGGCAATTATAGATATTAAATTTAACCCCAACGCAAGCCCTGAAGATCGCCAGGCATTATTTGATAAGGTAGTGCAAAAGGCACTTGAAGGTTACCCTCCTAAGAAATAAAAATAAGAGAAGCCCTGTAAAAGGGCTTCTTGATTTATAGGCATAATAACGTTTAGTCCGCAATATCTTCTGCGGCATCCTCAACATCATCGGCTGCCTGTTCTACTCCGGATTTTTCTTCCCTGCAGGAAGTGAAAACAGTGGTTGAACATACCAGCGCCAATATTAACATTACTTTTTTCATAATTCAGTTTTTAGTGATTTATATTAATAATCGTCAGTTCCATTAAGTTCTTCTTCTACTTCATTGCCGGCATTTTCTACTGCATTGCCTGTTTCTTCAGCGGCATTTTCTATGGCTTCCCCTGTATCTTCTGCTGCATTCTCGAGATCTTGCTCTACTTCATCCAGATCATTTTCCTCATTCATCTGCATTTCATCTTCTTCCATTTCCTCATCATGATTTTCAAGTCTAACATCATCAGGATTGTCATTTTCCATATCCCGGCAGGAGGTAAATGTGGTGCCAAGAGTAAATATAAAAGCAAGTAATAAAAGTTGTCGTTTCATTATTTGATAATTTCAGGTTATTAATGTTCAAAATTAGTCATGTATTTATCTAAATCTTTAAAGTTCCTGCTAAATTTTTCATAAAATTACGTAAAACTGTATTTCATTGAAATGCAGAGGCTAGATGAATTACTTAAAAGAGATAAGATCTTACTGTCTCAGTGGCACCGGTATTAGTATTGATAAAATGTCCCGCTATCATTCCTGTATTTTTTCTGAAATTTTCATCGTGCATAAACTTTTCAAGAAGGGAAGCAGTTTCTTCTGCGGAAGAAACCGAATATAATCCTGCCAACTGCTGAAGCTGGATGGCTTCAGGAAATTTGGAGAAATTAGAGCCTATTATTATAGGAATTCCAAAAGTTGCAGGCTCAAGAATATTATGAAGGCCGGTGGTTCCGGCAGCACCACCTACATACGCTACATCGGCGTAACTGTAGATTCTCCCCAACAGGCCTATGGAGTCTATTATAAGCACCTTGAATTCTTTGAGATTCTCTTTTTGCTGAGTATACCGTACATTTTTATGCTTCAATTTTTCCTGAAGACTGTTAATTTTGTCTTCTTTTATCTCGTGGGGAGCAATGATAATTTTTACATTGGTCGGACCTTTATTAATATAATCCAACAGATAATTTTCATCTTCGGGCCAGGTGCTTCCGGCTACCAGGCATAAACTTTCCTGCAGGAACTCTTTAATAAAAGGAAGTTTATTGTCGTATTCAATCTGTCGGGAAACACGGTCAAAACGGGTATCACCGCTAATGCCGGTATTGTTGAAGCCTATGGACTTCAGCAGCTCCTGGGATTGTTTGTTCTGAAGGAAAAAATGTTCAAAAGTCTGCAGGGATTTTCGCATCCAGCTTCCGTAGCTTTTAAAATAAATCTGATTTTCCCTGAAGGCGCCGGATAGCAGAAAAGTACGAATTCCTCTCTCTTTTAACTCCTTTAAATAGTTTGGCCAGATTTCATATTTCACAAAAAACACCATTTCAGGATGGGCCAGGTCCAGGAATTGTTTTGCCTTCTTTGGGGTGTCCAACGGGAGGTAAACGATAACATCGGCCAGGGGGTGCGTTTTCTTATTTTCAAATCCCGAAGGAGAAAAGAAGCTTACCAAAATTTTATATTCCGGCCGTTCTTTTTTAAACATTTCCATAACGGGAACAGCCTGTTCAAACTCTCCCAGGGAAGCCGCATGAAACCAGACTATTTTATCATTTTTCCTGATATTATCCCTCAATTGCTGTGCAACTGCTTTTCTGCCCTTTACAAACAGTTTAAGTTTTGAATTGAAAATGGCAAAAAGCGGCAGTAGCTTTTCAGCAAAACAAATAAAAAGATTATAAAAGAAATGCAAGGCTCAAGTGTTTTTAGAGGTTGCTAAAATAGGCCTTTCCCCAGAATAGCATTGGCGATAGGAGTGATATTTTGTATTTTCGTACTCCAGAATAAAAAAATTATGAAAAAGATACAAATGGTGGACCTTAAGGTTCAATATGAATCTATAAAAGATCAGGTTAACCGTTCTTTTGAAGAAATAATAGATTCCACAGCTTTTATAAACGGGCCGGAGGTTCAGAAGTTTCAGAAAGAATTAGAAAATTATTTAGGCGTAAAACATGTTATTCCGTGTGCAAATGGTACCGATGCTTTGCAAATTGCCATGATGGGACTTGGATTAAAGCCAGGGGACGAGGTAATAACTGCCGATTTTACCTTTGCCGCAACAGTCGAGGTAATTGCCCTTTTGCAGCTTACCCCGGTATTGGTAGATGTGGAACCTGATACTTTTAATATAGATCCTGAAGCCATTAAAAAGGCAATTACGTCCAAAACTAAAGCCATTGTACCGGTGCATCTTTTTGGGCAGGCGGCAAATATGGATGCTATTATGGAAATTGCCAAAGAACATAATCTTAATGTTATAGAGGATAATGCGCAGGCAATTGGAGGAAATTTTCACTCAATAGATGGCAATGTTTATAAAACCGGAACAATGGGAGATGTTTCAGCTACTTCATTTTTCCCGTCTAAAAACCTTGGTTGCTATGGAGACGGAGGTGCTATCTTTACAAATAATGATAAGCTTGCCCATACTATTCGAGGGATTGTTAACCATGGAATGTACGAACGTTATCATCATGATGTTGTGGGGGTTAATTCACGGTTAGATAGTCTACAGGCGGCAGTGTTAAGAGCGAAGCTCCCGCTGCTTGATACTTATAATGATGCCAGGCAGAAAGCAGCAGATAAATATGATGAGGCCTTTAAAGGGCAGTCAGATATTCAAATTCCCAAAAGAGAAGAAGATCGTGATGCGCATGTGTTCCATCAGTATACATTAAAAATTACCAATGGTAAAAGAGATGAGCTGGCGAAACATTTACAGGAGAAAAACATTCCTTTTGGAATTTACTATCCTATCCCGCTACACCTTCAAAAAGCTTATGTGGATGAACGTTATAAGGAAGCAGATTTTCCCGTTACCAATACTCTTGTGAAAGAGGTGATTTCTTTACCGATGCATACAGAACTGGACGATGAACAGATTACTTATATTACCAGGACAATTAAAGAATTTTTTAATATGTAGAATTTATCTACCTTTTAAGATATAAAAGCCCGGTTTTTATAAGAAGCCGGGCTTTCTTTAAATTGTATCTTTTTTATTTAATTTCTCCTGAGCCTACCTGGACACTACGGTCTATTTTTCTAACCAGTCCCTGCAATACTTTTCCTGGTCCTATTTCAGTAAATGTTTTAGCTCCGTCATTTATCATATTTTGAACAGACTGGGTCCATTTTACCGGCGCAGTAAGTTGAAAAACCAGGTTCTTTTTGATTTCCTCAGGATCTGTTACTGCAAATGTGCTTACATTTTGATAAACAGGACAAATAGGTTGTCCGAATTTTACTTTTTCAATAGCATCTGCTAATTCCTGTCTGGCCGGTTCCATTAAGGGAGAATGAAAGGCACCTCCCACAGGCAATAACATGGCTCTGCGTGCCCCTTTTTCCTTTAAAGCTTCACAGGCCTTTTCTACGGCATCAACTTCCCCTGAAATTACCAGCTGGCCGGGACAATTATAGTTTGCAGCAACCACCACACCATCAACATCGGCGCATATTGCTTCAACCATTTCATCTTCCAAACCTAACACTGCGGCCATGGTGGAAGGTTTTATTTCGCAAGCTTCCTGCATGGCTATTGCTCTTTTATACACCAGTTGCAGGCCTTCTTCAAAACTTAGAACTTTATTGGCCACAAGGGCAGAGAATTCACCTAGTGAATGTCCCGCAACCATATCGGGCTTAAATTTATCTCCCATTACCTGGCTAAGAACAACCGAGTGTAAAAAAACTGCGGGTTGGGTAACTTTTGTTTGTTTCAGGTCCTCTGCAGAACCTTCAAACATAGTATTGGTTAAAGAGAAACCAAGGATTTTATTTGCCTCATCAAAGAGTTTTTTTGCCGCTGCAGAACCTTCATAAAGGTCTTTACCCATTCCTGAAAACTGCGCTCCCTGGCCCGGGAAAATATATGCATTCATTCCTATAAATTTTATGAAGCTAAAATAGAGATAATAAAAAAGACCTCATAATAATCGTTATATTACAAGGTCTTTTCTAACATATAAAGGTTTACATGTCTAATTTTCCTTTTTCACCAACGTCTTTCTGATCACCGGTTAAGGCAGCAAGCCCCATTTTAAATAGTGTGATATACTTGTTTTGCTTAGAATCCCAGTAATAAGCTTCCTGTGGTCGTATCTTTATCGCTGAAAGATTGGGATCATCTGATCCTGAAAACCATGCATCATCTACATTAGAATAGAAATCTTCAAGAGTTTCTTTATCTGTCACAATTGTAGCTTTCGCAAAAATGCTGATAAATTCCATATCTGAAGTGTTGCTGTAAAGTAGTTGCACTTCATCATCTTTGGCAATATCTGCATTATGGTCACTGGCCATGCTGCTTAAAAACCAAATATTACCCTCATCATCAACCTTTTTTGTAGACATAGGTATTGCACTTACGGGTTTGTTACCCAGGCCGGTCATTAAAAAGCCGGTTTTAATGTCTTTTACAAGTGAGGTTAATTTTTCTTTAGCTTCTTTATTATTAAGATTTTTGGTACTCATATGCAGTTTTTTTTATGAAAAAGGAAGGTAAGAAGCAAGAACAATGTTTTGAGCTAATAAACTCCTAAAAGTTAAAATGTCTCTGTTAACAATTGTGAAATTAACTAAAGCAGCGGATTATCTTTTCTACGGAAGCCTTATAACCGGTTCCGAAGATATTTAAATGAACCAGCAAATAATATAATTGCCAAATTGGGACCCGTTCTTCAAATCCGTCCTGAAGCGGGTAATGTGCTTCATAAGATTTAAATAATTCGGCATTAAACCCTCCAAAAAGCTTCATCATTCCCAGGTCCATTTCTCTTGGAGCGTAGGCCACGGCAGGATCAATAAGAGCCGGCATTCCGGAAGCATTCGTGATGTAATTGCCATTCCACAGGTCACCGTGAATTAGAGCGGGAGCTTCATCAGGAATAATTTCGGCACAATTTTTTAAAAATCCGTCAGTGTTGCCCAGGTTGTATGACTTTTCTGCGGCCATTTTTAATTGAGGTTCCAGTCGTTGATTAATATAAAATTCGGCTGCAGATTTTTCTTTTGAATTATATTGCGGAAGGCTGCCAATGTAATTGTCGGTTTCAAATCCGAATGTTTCAGCAGAAATTCTATGCAGTTGGGCCATTTGCTTTCCGAAGATTTCCCAAAAATCTGAAGTTTTCGTGCCTGTTTCCAAAAATTTCAGCATGAGATAAGATTGCTGATGCGCTTCTCCGGTAAATAAAGTCTCCGGCACATCAATAATTTTTGGTTTCCTTAGCGCATCCAGTCCTGCTTTTTCAGCTTCAAACATTCCCGGATAGCGGGAGGCATCGTTAATTTTGATTACCAGCTTTCCCGTACCGGTTTCAATCAAGAATACATCATTAATGTCCCCTCCGGAGAGCGGACTGGTACTTTTTATGAAAAAACCATGTTCTTCTGCTGCGGTATTTATAATTTCTGAAAATTTATTTCCGTTCATAAGTGAGATAGGTGAAAGAATATTCGTGATTTTCGTCCTTTTCGTGAAATTCTTCGGCAGAAATCTTCCATTTCTCCTTATCGATTTTCGGGAAAAAAGTATCAGCATCAAAACTGCCATGAACACGGGTTAGTTCTATTTTATCAGCTTTCTCCATAGCCAGTTTATAAATTTCCCCGCCTCCAATTATAAATGGCTGATCGTCATTTTTAACTGCATCTATAGCTTTTTCCAGAGAATTAATTACAATAGCACCTTCCGGTTGATAATCTTCATTCCGGGTAATCACTATATGTGTGCGCTTTGGCAGCAGATTTGGAAAAGATTCAAAAGTTTTGCGTCCCATAATTATATGATGCCCGGAGGTAAGCTTCTTAAAACGCTTAAAATCATGTGGGAGGTGCCATACAAGGTCATTATTTTTACCCAGGGCATTATTTTCCGCGGCTGCGGCAATTATTGTAATCATAAATCAGGTGTTGTAAGGTTTACGCGGAGTTTCGGGATCTGTTTTTTTTGGCTGTGAATTTTCAGCTTCTGGTATGGGATGCTCAGTATTTACCTTATCCTTCATTTTGGCAATTTTCTCCTTCTGTTTTTTGACCAAAAGTTCCATTTGCCTGTCCTGCCATTCTTTGCCCATAAAAGTATTTATTACGAAAACATTAAAAAAATGAATTAGGAATATTAGCGCCCAAAGCAATACTGCCCATACAAACCAGTTATAACCCAGGGGTTGAAAATCTTCCTTAAACTTGATTACAACATTTAAAACAATAAGAAAGACTGAACCTATAAGGAAAACTACAAAGTGCTGGAAAAGTCTTTTTTTCTGAAGTGTTCGCTTGCGGGCATACTCATAGAGTTCCCTGTTTTCGGCATCTAGTTTGGACTGGTTTTTCTTTTTGGAAAACATAATAAGGAGTACTTTAGTGTAAATCAAATTTACAGTTTTAAAAAGAATTCCCCGAGCACCTATGGATAATTTAAGAAAAGGCTTTCCTGTTTTAAAAAGATATACTTACCTGAACACGGCTGCCTCAGGGCTTTTACCTGAAAAAGTGTTTGAATACCGGCAGGATCATGACCTGGATTTCCTTATTTCAGCCAGTATTTTAAAAGAAAAGCAGGGAGAGATTTTAACTGATGTCAGGGAAACGGTTGGGCGGTTTTTTGGTTGTGAAGCTTCTCGAGTGGCATTGGTGCCAAACTTCTCCTACGGGTTTAATACACTTCTGGAAGGTTTGGAAAAGCCAAAAAAAGCATTATTGCTAAAGGGGGATTACCCATCTATTAATTGGCCTGTTAAATCGAGAAATTTTGAAATTTTTTATGCTGAAATAAACGCACAGCTGGAAGAAAATATACGTAAGGCATTAAAGCAAGATAAGCCGGATTTCTTTGCATTTAGTATCGTGCAGTACATAAATGGGATCAAGCTTAACATTGATTTTCTGAAGGAGTTGAAAAAGGAATTTCCCGAAACTCTTTTTATTGCAGACGGGACACAATACCTGGGAACAGAGCCATTTAATTTTGAGGCAACAGGAATAGATGTGGTAATTAGCAGCACTTATAAATGGCTTAATGCCGGCTATGGTAATGGGTTTATCTTATTTAATGAAAATGTAGAAGGGA
This sequence comes from Autumnicola musiva, assembly GCF_031846585.1. Classification (NCBI taxonomy): domain Bacteria; kingdom Pseudomonadati; phylum Bacteroidota; class Flavobacteriia; order Flavobacteriales; family Flavobacteriaceae; genus Autumnicola; species Autumnicola musiva. Next base: position 113,799 of record NZ_JAVRHK010000007.1, on the reverse strand, counting down.
AAATTGAGCCAAAACATCTTGGTTTTGGTTCACTTCAGGGAAAATACAAAGCACACGAAGGAAATTTTCTGGGAAAATTTGAACCAGGCCACCAGGATACACTTAATTACGGAAGCCTGGGGGTGGCCCTTAAGCTTCTGGAAAAAACAGGAATGGAAAATATTGCAACCCAGATTATAAAACTGAAAAACTTTGCAAGGGAGAAATTTGCCGAAATGGATCTTCTTGAGCAATATGTGCTGGATAGAAAAGAGCATTCTTCACTTTTTAATATAAAAGGAGATGATGCTTTGTTTCATCACCTTCGGAAAAAAGATATCATTGCGTCTCAGCGGGGGGAGGGAATAAGAGTTAGTTTCCATTACTTCAATACCCTGGAAGAAATCGAAGAATTGGTAAAGGCAATAAAGGAGAAAGTTTAATCTTAATTTAATAAATCTTAGAACGAGGCAGGCGGTAATTGTCGTTCTGTCAAATTTCCTTTATGTTATTAAAAATTTCATAAAAGTGCTTTACCCTGTTGATTTGTGGTGTTTTAAATCGGCTCAATTCTTATTTTTACATCATTCATAATATGATAAATAAAACACCTATGTCAATTACTAAACAATACCTGAAGTCTAAACCGGAATGTAAGGTAACTTTTAATATTCCCGCAAAAGAAGCCTCTTCTGTTGCAGTGGCCGGAGATTTCAACAACTGGGAAAAGGTTGAGTTGAAGAAACTTAAAAACGGAAACTTTAAGTGTCAGATAAATATGCCGGCAGACAGGTCTTACGAATTTAAGTACTGCATAGACGGCGAATGGAAAAACGAGGAGCAAGCAGACCGCTATAACTGGAATGATTATGCGGCTGCAGAAAACTCTGTTCTGGAGCTGTAATTCTGTTCTTTCCGAATATTACTTGAAGAAGCAGGTTACAGAGGTGATAATTTTTTATCGCTATTCGCTAATTTCTACTTCCTTCCAGAAAGCCACATAATTTTCTATTGGTTTTGCTGCAAAGCTGGCCTTTGGATAATACCAGGCAGCATCTTTATTGATATTTCCGTTTATTTTTATATGGAAGTATGATGCTTTTCCTTTCCAGGGGCAACGGGTATGTTTATTACTTTTCTCTAAATATTCCTGTTTAACCGAAGACATTGGAAAGTAATGATTGTCTTCTACAATTTTAATTTCGTTGCTTTCTGCTATAACAGTGTTATTCCAGATGGCTTTCATCAATTTTTTTAGGTTTACTGAATTTACATGATCTTTGAATTAAATGCCTCAATTCTTGCAAATTTTAATACCTGTGAGGAAGACTTCAAGATTGGTGAGAGACAGAAAAAGTCACGTAAGATAGATTAAGCTTTCGGATTTCCCTGATTACTCTTTCTAAAAACGTAGTTCTTATAGTAATTTTCCCCATCGCTAAAAGAATTTTCTATAGCCAGACCTGCCTCACTTGCCAACCAATCCACCACAGCATCATCGTACTTTTGGGAAATTTCGGTATGTATGGTTTCCCAGGCTTCAAAGCTTACCTTAAGGTCTAATTTTTTAATATTTACTTTCTGCGCAATTTTACTTACCAGAAAACTTTTTGCCGTTCCGGTTTCAGGATTATAACTCTCCCAGTGTAGAAAATTTTTGGTATCAAAATCAGCCTCAAGTTCAATATTGATCCTCTCCAAATGGTTTTTGTTGAAAGCTTCGGTAATTCCCGCAGGATCATTATAAGCATTCAAAATTTTCTGCGGATGCTTTTTCTGGTCAAAGCCCATAAAGAGCATATCATCAGCACTCATGGAATTCTGGATATTCTTTAGAAAATTAATAGCATCTTTATGCAATAAATTGCCAATATTGGAACCCAATACCATGATGATTTTTTTTCTGGTATTATAATCTGCGAGTCTTTCCAAAGTTTTAAAATAAGTGCCTTGTTGGGTTTTTACCTCCACCTGGGGCATTTCCTTCGCCAGAGTTTCTTCTAGTTCATCCAGCACATGCTGACTTATATCCACCGGCTGGTAAGTGAAATTGTACTTTTTTTCAGCTAAATGTCGTAAGAGAATTTTAGTCTTTTTTCCGTCACCGGCACCAAGTTCAATAATATCAAAACCCTGAGGGCCATTAAAAGAATCGGCTATAGCTGCGGTATGCTCCTCCAGAATTTCCTTTTCGCAGTTGGTAAGGTAGTATTCCGGCATTTCCATAATCTTCTGGAATAGCTTATCACCTTTTTCGTTATAAATATATTTGGAGAGCAGGTACTTTGGGAAATTTATTAACCCTTTAAAGGTGTCTTCTGCAAAGGCAGTATCAAATTCGGTCATTGGTGTGGACTTCATAAATTGTGATTATCTGGCAAGGCGCAGCCCGGTAAACTGCCATCTTAGCTGGGGGTGAAAGAAATTCCTGTAGGTTGGGCGGGTATGCTTTTTTGAAGTGGCAACAGAACCTCCACGGAGCACTTTCTGGCTAACCATAAATTTTCCATTGTATTCTCCCAGTGCCCCTTCAGCAGTTTTAAAACCAGGGTAGGGGGTATAAGCACTTTCCGTCCATTCCCAACGGCTTCCCCAGTTAAAATTATTTTGGGCAATTTCCCATTCAGCTTCTGTAGGTAATCGCATACCTTTCCATTGTGCATAAGCAAAAGCTTCATAAAAGGAGATGTGGCTAAGAGGCGCATCTGGTATAAGCGGAGTCATTCCTCCAAGGGTATATTGATGCCATTCCCCGTTGATCTTATGCCAGTAGCAGGGAGAAGAAATCCTATTGGTGTTTTTCCAGTCCCAGCCTTCAGCATGCCATAGCAGTACATCTTCATATCCACCGGCTTCTATAAATTCAATATATTCTTTGTTGGTTACCAGTTTGTTGGAAATCTCAAAATTGTTGATATAGACTTTATGTACACCCAGTTCATTATCATAACAAAAATCATCAGATTTATGTCCTATTTCATATACGCCTTCTTCAATTTTAACCCAATCCCTTTCAATATCCTGAATAGGGTTTTCTTTAAATTGCTTATTATAAACCGGGAAAAGTGGATTGTGACCAAGTATATATTTAATATCGGTAAGCAGTAATTCCTGATGTTGCTTTTCGTGATGGCACCCAATCTCAATAATTCCACATAATTTTTCTGAAACTTTTTCCTTTTCAAGAAACCGGGCCATGGCTTTTGTAACAAAATTGCGATACTCATATACCCAGGCTACGGTAGGGCGGGAAAGATTTCCGCGATCTGTCCGGATTACTTTTTCACCAACACTTTCATAGTAACTGTTAAATACATATGCCGAATGCCTGTCGAAAAGCTGATAATCTTTTGCATATTCCTTTAGTACAAATTCTTCAAAAAACCATGTGGTATGTCCCAGGTGCCATTTAGGGGGAGAGACATCCACCACGGGTTGTACCACGTAATCTTCAGTTTCAAGAAAAGAACATATAAGCTCAGATTGAGCTCTTGTTTCTTTAAATAAGGTAATTAGTTCCTGTTGTGAAAGCATAAAAAAGAGTGACACTTTTAAGTGTGCCACTCAAATTTACACATTTTTAGCAATGGCAGAAATTAACGCTCGTTAAGGCGAAGTTAAAGTCCGCAGCAGCTCTTAAAGGGTTAATGGGATAGTATAATTAGCCGTAGTGGGTTTGCCTCCCTTTCTTCCCGGTTTTAACTTGGGGATTTTTTTAATCATAGTTTCCGCTGCAAGATTAACCTCCGGTTTTTCACCTTCAACAGATCGTACAACAACTTCTCCTGCTTTATTAATTTCCAGTTTTATAACCGCTTTTCCCCTTATAAGATCTCCATTGTTATTTCTGGGATATTTATAATTTTCCTTTATGTGTTGCATTAGTTCGGCGTTGAAACATGCTTTTTGATCTTTGCTGTTTTCACAGCCGGGCCACACAGGAGCCGATTCTTTTATGGTGACTTTATTGCCAGTAACATCAACATCCTGTTGGGCAAAACTGATACATGAGGTAAAAAACAGGAAAATTGTAAATATATTTTTCATAACTGATTGTAGGTTTAGGGGGTGTGGGGCAGTTGGTAAATTAGAATTTAAATGTATTAGTGAAATTCCTGTCATCTACCTCTCCTCCAAGAGTACCTGGTTCCATTTTGGGCATTTTTTCAAGCATTTCTCTTGCTGCCTGATTGACTTCAGCCTCCGGGCCTTCCACAGAATTTATAACAACTTCTCCTTCTTTATTTACAGTGAATGAAACTTTTACATTTCCACGAACATATTCTCCAGCATCGTTTTTTGGATATTCATAATTCTCCCGTACGTGCTGGGAAAATTTCTGATTGAAACATTTTTTTACATCGTCACTGTCTTCACATCCGGGCCATACCGGGGAGGTTTGATCCTGGGCCATACACAATCCTCCAATAAACATAAACGCGATCACCAATAAATTTTTCATAATAATTAAGATTTTAGATTAAAATAGATTTATACCGCAACTTTGCCTTTTATCGGCGGGTGCGGGTTATAATCCTCTAATATAAAATCTTCAAAGTTAAATTCAAAAATATCTTTAATTTCAGGATTGAGTTTCATCGTTGGCAAATTTCGTGGTTCTCTTGAAAGTTGCAGTTTTACCTGCTCCATATGGTTGCTGTAAATATGGGCGTCTCCAAAGGTGTGGATAAAGTCGCCGGGCTGCAAATCGCAAACCTGGGCCATCATCATGGTAAGAAGGGCATAGGAGGCAATATTAAAAGGTACTCCCAGAAAAATATCTGCACTACGCTGGTAAAGCTGGCAGGATAATTTCCCCTGTGCTACATAAAATTGAAAGAAGGCATGGCATGGCGGCAAAGCAGCTTTGCTATTTTTCACATTTTCAGCAAAAGACTTTGAAGTATCGGGTAACACTGAAGGATTCCAAGCAGACACAAGCATTCTCCTGCTGTTAGGATTGTTTTTCAGCGTTTCAATAATTTCGCTAATCTGGTCAATTTCCTCGCTGTTCCAGTTGCGCCACTGGTGGCCGTAGACAGGGCCTAGGTTCCCCTTATCGTCAGCCCATTCATTCCAGATTCTTACCCCGTTTTCCTGCAGGTATTTTACATTGGTATCTCCCTTTAAAAACCAAAGCAGTTCATAAATAATAGATTTTAAATGAAGTTTTTTTGTAGTAACCATAGGGAAACCTTCATTCAGGTTAAACCGCATCTGGTATCCAAATACGCTTTTTGTACCTGTACCTGTACGATCTCCTTTTTCTATTCCGTTTTCCAGTACGTGCCTGAGTAAATCCTGATATTGTTTCATTACTAAAGGTTATAATTGAAGCTAAAAATAGGAAACTGAGTTAAGCGGAAAGGCTAAAGTTCAGGAATTTTATACATAAATTTTCAACTATGGTTTAAAGCCATGTACTAGCCTAAAAGCATTCCTGCAATAGTCGCTGAAAGTAATGAAGCCAAAGTACCGCCAATAAGCGCTTTCATTCCAAATTCTGAAAGAGTTTTTCTTTGTCCCGGAGCCAGGGAGCCAATCCCGCCAATTTGGATACCTATGGAAGCAAAATTCGCAAATCCGCAGAGCATATAGGTGGCCATAATTACCGATTTTTCGTAAGAGAGGCTTAACGCGTTTGCAGGATTTTTTAAATCGGCCAGTTGCACGTAACCTACAAATTCACTGGCGGCTAATTTTATTCCGAGAAGTTGTCCCATTAACATCATATCTTCCCTTGCTACTCCAATTATCCACATTAGCGGGGCGAAAATTAGCCCAAGAACAGATTCTATTGAAAAACTGGAGTAAGGTGTATATTCTGCCATTAAAATATTAAGATGAGTCCAGCCGCCAATACTGCCAAGGACATAATTAATCATGGCGATAAAGGCAATAAATACCAGCAGCATGGCAGCAACATTGGCCGCAAGCTTTAAACCTTCAGTGGTACCGTTAGCTATGGCATCAAGAATATTGGAACCAATTTTTTCAGAAGAGACACCTACGCTGGAATCTATAGGTTCCTGTTGCGGGTATAAAATTTTGGAAACCACAATTGCCCCCGGGGCAGCCATTACCGATGCTGCAAGCAAATGTTTGGCAAATTGCAGTCTTAATGCGGGATCATCACCTCCAAGAAAGCCAATGTATGCAGCAAGGACACCGCCGGCCACAGTGGCCATTCCTCCAATCATTACCAGCAGTATTTCAGACCTGGTCATTCTTTCCAGGTAAGCTTTTATCATAAGTGGGGCTTCCGTTTGGCCCAGGAAAATATTTCCGGCCACGTTTAGGCTTTCTGCTCCTGAGATTCCCATGAGTTTGGTGAGGACCCAGGCCATTCCGCGTACAACAATCTGGATTATGCCCAGGTAGAAAAGTACCGAAGTAAGAGCCGAAAAGAAGATAATGGTTGGAAGTACCTGGAACAGGAAAATAAAGCCGAAACTTTCCACATCCATCATCCCGCCAAGCAGGAATTCACTACCCGCGGCAGTAAAGTCCAGGATAAGGACAAAAATACTACCCACAAATTCAAAAATCTTCTGAATGAAGCTGATTTTTAAAACACCTATTGCTAGTAAAAGCTGAGCACCAAGGCCAATCAATATAGTTCTCCAGTTAATAGCTTTTCGGTTGCTGCTAAATAGAAAAGCAATAACAAGAAGAACCAGCATTCCCAGTGCTCCACGGGCAATTCCGCTGAAGGTAATCCCCTGGCTGGGGATCATTTCCTTGGCGATTTTTGCCGGGACCGCTTCTTTTATTGTTTCTGAATTTTCCTGAAATAAATAATCATTTTTTCCTTCCGAGAGTCCCATCTCCGATTCGGTAAGGCCAGAAACCCTGAAGTTCCGAATGGTATCTTCAGGTTTACTGTAAAAGAATATCAAATTATTATTTTGATAAATATAATCTCCTGCGGCGAGAGTGTCCCTTGAATTTAGCCTGGTTATAGTAAAACGTCCCTCAGAAAGATTCAGGATATTTTCAGAAGAAAAGGCAGTTTTTACAGGTTGAAGAGAGTCGGCATCATTGGGCTGAAATTGCCAGCTTTTGGAAATATTTTGTGAGAAAGCAGCGCTTATCCCGAAAATAGTAAAAAACAGACAGTAACAGATTTTATTCATCTAAAATGGGAATTTACCGGCCGAGTAATGGTTTATTGCCGGCCTTTTAATAAATAAGCACCTGAAATGCATCCTGCATTATTTCCTTTTGGAAATCTCATCCCTAATACGGGCCGCCTTTTCATAATCTTCATTGTGAACGGCCTGAGATAATAAATCCTGAAGTTCTTTTAAGGATAATTTTTTATAGTTTGTATTATCCGGTTTTATTTCAATATCGTCAGAGAGCAACTCTTCAGAAATTATTTCTTCCTCTTCCCTGCCTGAAGGTTCTTTTCGCTGCGGTTCTTCTCCCTTCAGGAAAATTCCTGCTTTATCCAGGATATTCTTGTAAGTAAAAATAGGGGCTTCAAATCTAAGTGCCAGGGCAATTGCATCACTGGTTCTGGCATCTACAATTTCTTCAATTTTATCACGTTCACAAATAAGGCTGGAGTAGAAAACCCCGTCCACCAGTTTGTGAATAATTACCTGCTTCACAACAATGTTAAACCTGTCGGCAAAATTCCTGAATAGATCGTGGGTGAGCGGTCTGGGAGGTTTTATTTCTTTTTCAAGGGCTATGGCAATAGACTGTGCCTCAAAAGCCCCAATAACAATAGGAAGTTTTCTTTCACCATCTACCTCATTAAGTATCAGGGCGTAGGCTCCGTTTTGTGTTTGACTGTAAGAAATTCCTTTAATGTTAAGGCGCACTAAACTCATATTCCAAAAAATTGAAAAAGGGCTGTCTAAATAAGGACATTTAGACAGCCCTTTAATGGGGCGCAAGTTATAAAAATTATGCGTTCTTAGCTTTAAATTCCTTCAATTTTTCGTTCAGCTTTGGAACTATCTCGAAAGCGTCGCCTACTATGCCATAATCTGCAGCTTTATAAAACGGAGCTTCAGGATCATTATTAATTACTACTTTGGTTTTAGCAGCATTAATTCCTGCAAGGTGCTGTATTGCACCGGAAATTCCCACGGCGATATAAAGGTTAGATGCTACAGGCTTTCCTGTCTGCCCCACATGTTCACTGTGAGGCCGCCATCCCATATCGCTTACGGGCTTGGAGCATGCTGTGGCTGCACCAAGAATTTCAGCCATTTCTTCAATCATTTCCCAGTTTTCAGGACCTTTTAGCCCACGGCCACCGGAAACCACAATTTCGGCATCGGCAATGGTTACTTTATTGGTTGCTTTATCTACAGATTCCACATTTACAGAAAAATCTTCATCAGAAAGAACGGGGCTGAATTCTTCAGCAGTTGCTTCAGCTTGATGTTCTTTAACTCCAAAAGCATTTTTTGCCAATCCTATTATTTTAACATCTGTGGTGATCTTTGTGATGTTAAATGCTTTCATGGTAAAGGCATTCCTTTTAACTGTAAAAGGCTCGGTACTCTCAGGTAAGGCTACTACATTGGAAGCATATCCTGCTTCTAACTGTACGGCTAAAGCAGGAGCCAGGTAGCGGCTGTTTGCGCTTTGGGAAAGCACAATGACTTTACTGCTTTCTTTTTCGGCGGCCTGTTTTAAAGCATCCGCATAAGCTTCAGCATTGAATTTATTTAATTTTTCATTTTTAATATTCAAAACTTTTTCAATCCCGTAAGTGCCTAATTCTGCAGTATCGGGGGCATTAAATGTTACCCCGGTTACTGAAGTGTCCATCATACCGGCAACTTCTTTGGCGTAGGAAGCAACTTCAAAGGATGCTTTCTTAAATTTTCCTTCTTCTGATTCTATATATACTAAAACTGACATGCTTTTGTATTTTGGTGTGTCCGCGAAAGCGGAAGTCAATTACTACTTAGTTTTTTTCTTTCAGCTTCTTAGATAGCCTTGGCTTCATTATGAAGAAGGTCTATAAGTTCGTCCAGATTATCGGGGTCAATCATTTTCACTTCTCCTTTTGGAGCAGGTTTTTCAAACTTGACAGCTTCGGTTCTGGTTTCAGATTGTGAAGGTTCCACAACTTTCAGCGGCTTCTTACGTGCCTGCATAATTCCTCTCATATTTGGAATTTTAAGGTCACTCTCTTCCACCAGTCCTTTTTGGCCTGCTATTACAAGTGGTAAAGCGGCGGTTAAAGTTTCTTTTCCGCCATCTATTTCGCGAATAGCAGTAGCCTTATCTCCCTCTATTTCAAGGCCTATACAATTGGTAACAAAATTTGCGCCTAAAATAGTGGCAAGCATTCCCGGTACCATTCCACCGTTATAGTCTATAGATTCACGGCCGGCAATAACAAGATCGTAGTCTCCATCTTTAACAGCACCGGAAAGTTCTTTAGCTACCTGAAAACTATCTGTTGGTGTCATGTTTATACGTATGGCACTATCGGCACCAATGGCCAACGCTTTTCTAAGCGTAGGTTCGGTTTCCGGGCCTCCAACATTTATAATATCCACAGTAGCTCCCTGCTTCTCCTTAAACCACATTGCCCGGGTAAGTCCAAACTCATCATTAGGATTAATAACAAACTGTACACCATTAATATCAAATTTGACATCCCCTTCGGTAAAATTAATTTTAGAGGTAGTATCAGGTACGTGACTAATACATACTAAGATTTTCATATATAAGGTCGTTTTTTAATAAATCGTTTGATCACGAAGGTACATAATTTAAATAGTAAATACTATGCATGCATAGTAAAATTTGTTAAATTTCTACCGAATTTTAACGCTAATGTGAAGAAAAATCCGGGTGGATAGGGAATTAAAACGTGCGGGATTAGTGGTTTTATAGGTAAAATAACTAAATATTCCCTTCAGCGTTAAATATGCTAAATTTTTGTCATGCTATTGTGCTGAAAACTTTATTGAATTACTATTTTTGTTCTCGCAAGTTTTACAATAATTATAATACATTATAATGAAGACAATTCAATTTAGGGAAGCCATTCAGCAGGCAATGAGCGAAGAAATGCGCAAAGACGACACCATTTATCTTATGGGTGAGGAAGTAGCCGAATATAATGGCGCCTATAAAGCGTCTAAGGGGATGTTGGATGAGTTTGGTCCCGATCGTATAATCGATACCCCTATTTCTGAGCTTGGTTTCTCCGGAATTGGAGTGGGAAGTGCAATGAACGGTAACCGCCCGATTATTGAATTTATGACCTTTAATTTCTCTCTGGTTGGAATTGACCAAATAATAAACAACGCGGCTAAAATGCGCCAGATGAGTGGTGGACAGTTTAATATTCCAATTGTTTTCAGGGGCCCAACAGGTTCTGCCGGACAATTAGGGGCCACACACTCCCAGGCTTTTGAGAGCTGGTATGCCAACTGTCCCGGTTTAAAAGTAATTGTACCTTCAAATCCTTATGATGCAAAAGGATTGCTGAAATCTGCAATTCGTGATGATGATCCTGTTATTTTCATGGAAAGTGAGCAGATGTACGGGGATAAAGGTGAAGTTCCTGAAGAAGAATATACTATTGAAATAGGGAAAGCTGATATAAAGCGTGAAGGTACAGATGTCACTATTGTTTCCTTTGGAAAAATAATCAAGGAAGCCTACAAAGCAGCTGAAGAATTGGAAAAAGAAGATATTTCCTGTGAGATTATTGATCTTAGAACAATTCGCCCAATGGATCATGATGCCATTATCAAATCTGTTAAGAAAACAAACCGATTGGTAATTCTTGAAGAATCCTGGCCATTTGGAAATATTTCTACTGAAATCACCTATCAGGTTCAGGAAAAAGCTTTTGATTATCTGGATGCTCCAATTATTAAAATAAACACTGCCGATACTCCTGCACCTTATTCCCCGGTGCTATTGAAGGAATGGTTGCCAGAGAGCAAAGACGTAATAAAAGCCGTAAAAAAGGTACTTTACAAATAGTGATATAAACTTATCTTTGAAACTTCATCTTAACCGATGAAGTTTTTTTTTGCCCCTGTATGAAAAAAGAAATTTTCTTCCTCTTTTTGCTGTGCGCTTTGGGTGCGGTTTCCCAAACCAGAATAAGTGGGGAGGTAGTAGATAATAATGGAGCCCCGGTGCCATTTGCCAATGTGGTTTTCCAAAATTCTTCAGAAGGTACCACTACCAATGAGGATGGGAAATTCTACCTGCAGTCTCCGCGAAACTTCAGAACAGTGGTCTTTTCACTATTAGGATATCGTACCAGGGTGGTTCCACTGGAAAATCCTGTAAGTGTGGAAATGAAAATAGTGCTGGAAGAAAAGACAGATCAATTGGGGGAAGTAAGGCTTGTGAGTGGAAAAACTTCAAAAAAGAATAATCCGGCTGTTGATATTCTGAAAAAGATATGGAAAAATAAAAGGAAGAATGGCGTAAAGGCATTTGATCAATACCAATTTCAAAAATATGAAAAACTGGAATTTGATCTGAATGGTATAGACAGTACGGTAGTCAAAAACCCTCTTTTCAATGGGATGGAATTTATTTTTGATTATGCCGATACCAACAATCTTACTGGGAAAACCTATCTGCCGGTCTTTATCAACGAATCTGTTTCCAGAGTTTACGGTGATAATATTATTGGAGAAAAAACAGAAGAGGTTTTAGGCAATAAAAATTCCGGGTTTAGTGAAAATCAGAATTTAATTGCCATGGTCAAAGATGTCTACGATGAGTATGATATTTATGATAATTACCTGAAGTTTTTTGATAAAAGCTTTGTGAGTCCACTTTCGCAAACCGGAATCAATACCTATAATTATGTTCTAGCAGATACGGCTTATATTGAAGATAAGCTTTGTTACAATATAATATATTATCCACGAAGGCAGAATGAATTGACTTTTAAAGGCAATTTTTGGGTAAACGATTCTACCTGGGCAATAAAAAAAATAAACCTGGAGACCTCCAAAGATGCTAATATTAATTGGGTGCGAAATGTTTATATAGAGCAGGAATTTAATGTACTTAACGATTCGGTTTTTTTGCTTACCAGGGACTTCTTTATGGTGGATTTCTCTTATGATAAAAAAGATAAATCAGGCGGTATTTATGGAAAAAAAACTGTGCTTTATAACGATTATCATTTTAATAAAGAGAAGCCCCGCAGCTTTTATAAAAAAGCTGTTTATAAACAAAAGCAGGAAATATACAGTAGGAGTGATGGTTTTTGGGAAGAAAATCGTCGTGAACCATTAAGTTCCCAGGAAAAAGATATCTACGTGATGCTGGATTCCCTGAAACAAACAAAAGCTTTTAACCGGTTATACGATTTGGTGACTATAGCAGAATCGGGTTATGTGGAATTTGATGGCTGGGATTTTGGCCCGGTGTATTCCCTGTTTGGGTATAATCAGGTAGAGGGTTTTAGGACACGGCTTGGGGGAAGGACGTATTTTGGCCAAAATGACCTTTGGCGTATTGAAGGCTACGGAGCGTACGGCTTTAAGGATAACAAGTTCAAATATGGAATTTCGGGCAAATTGCTCCTGGATAAAAAACTGCGGCTTATTATTTCCGGCGGCAATCGCAGGGATGTGGAGCAGCTGGGCGCCAGCCTTACCAATAGTACAGATATCCTGGGCAGGAGCCTTGCTTCTTCCTCTATAATTAGTGTAGGTGATAACAACAAACTTACTTCCATAAATCTTACTGCGCTTAATTTTGAACTGGAACCAATCAAAAATTTTACTGTACGTGTTGGTGGTTCCTACAGAACTATGGAATCTGCTTCGCCGGAATTTAGCCTGGATTATTACATTGATGATTCTTATACAACCACCAGTTCTGAAATTAAGCAAACCGAGATATCTACTATTCTTACTTTTACCCCGGGTAGGGAAACTGTAGGTTATGGGGTGGAAAGGGAGATAATAAATGAAGAAGATTTCCCCACCTTCTTTCTCAACTACTGTATAGGCGTAAAAGACATCTTTAACAGTGATTTTGATTATGAGCGGGTGCAGTTTTTTTATAATCAGCCTTTAAAGATTGGTGGTTTAGGAAGGTCTTATGTTAATCTTGAAGCAGGTAAAAACTTCGGAAATGTACCCCTGGGGTTGTTAAGTGTGGTTCCGGGAAATCAAACCTACTTTGCTACCTACAACTCCTTTCCGGTGCTCAATTTTTATGAATTTGTGACTGATACTTATCTTTCAGCTCACCTGGAACATAATTTTAACGGAAGATTGTTTTCAAGGATACCTTTAATTCGTGACCTTAATCTCAGGGAAATAGTTGGGGCAAGGGCTGTATGGGGATCCCTTTCCGAAGAAAATAAAGCAATTAATGCTTCCGGCCTGCTTTTACAAGCTCCTGAAGACGGGCCTTACTGGGAGTATAGTTTAGGGATTGGGAATATTTTAAAATTCCTGCGGCTGGATGCACATTTCCGCGGAAATTATTTTGATAATCTGGATGCCAGGTCATTCGCCATTACAGCTTCTATGGGTTTACACTTTTAATAACATTAATTAAAAGTGGAATTACTTATATTTGTCGCCCTTAGAAATAGAAAAACATATAAAAATGTCTGAAACTTTTGACGTAATGATAGAAATCCCGAAAGGGAGTAGAAACAAATATGAATACGATTTTGATCTTAAGAAAGTCCGTTATGATCGTATGATCTTTTCCTCCATGATGTACCCGGCAGATTATGGATTTATCCCAAACACCCTTGCGCAGGACAGTGATCCGCTTGATGTGTTGGTGTTGGTTTCTGAACCTACCTTCCCGGGAATTGTAATGGAAGTAAAGCCTATAGGGGTTTTCCACATGGCAGATGAAAAAGGTCCTGATGAAAAAATAATTTGTGTTCCCGTATCTGATCCTATCTGGAATAGGTTAAATGATTTAAAGGAGCTAAACGGCCATATGTTGAAGGAAATAGAGCATTTCTTCAAGGTTTATAAGGATCTTGAGAAGAAAAAAGTAGATACCGGTGATTTTGGTGACGCGGCAGAAGCACGTGAAATTATTAGACAATGTGTGGAGAGATTTGAGAATTATGATGGAGATAAAAGTAAGTTTGGGATATAATCACAATAAAATCCTTATACAATTAATGATTTAAAAGCAATAATCTTAAAAAATTATTGCTTTTTTAATTATTATTGATTTACTACATTAGCTGTAATTAACTTACAATTAATAATTTATGGAATCAATAATGATATACATGCCTGCTGTAATGGCGGTTCTCGGGCTGCTTTATATGTGGTTCAAAAGATCCTGGGTTTTAAAACAGGATTCCGGCGATGGAAAAATGATAGATATTTCCTCACACATTTATGAAGGGGCTCTTGCCTTTCTTAAAGCAGAATATAAGTTATTAAGCATTTTTGTTATTGGTGCAAGCATTGCGCTGGCAGCAATTGCTTTTGTTGTTCCTACCACTCACTGGCTAATCATAATTGCATTCATTTTTGGTGCATTCTTTTCAGCTCTGGCAGGAAATATGGGCATGAAGATCGCTACCCAAACCAATGTGCGTACTACTCAGGCGGCAAGAACCAGTTTACCTAAAGCTTTAAAGATCTCTTTTGGAGGCGGTACAGTTATGGGGTTGGGCGTTGCCGGTCTTGCAGTTTTGGGCCTTAGCCTGTTCTTTATCTTTTTCTTCTACTACTTTATGGATGCGGAATGGACCAATACTTTAGACATGACCGTAGTATTGGAAACCCTGGCAGGATTTTCTCTTGGAGCAGAATCTATTGCACTTTTTGCCCGTGTGGGCGGCGGAATTTATACCAAGGCAGCCGATGTGGGAGCCGACCTGGTTGGAAAAGTGGAAGCCGGGATTCCTGAAGATGACCCTCGCAACCCTGCGACTATAGCAGATAACGTAGGGGATAATGTGGGAGACGTGGCAGGAATGGGCGCCGATTTATTTGGAAGTTATGTAGCCACTGTACTGGCTGCCATGGTGCTGGGAAATTATATTATTGAAGACATGGGCGGTAATATTGTTGCTGAAGGTTTCGGCGGAATAGGCCCCATTCTTTTGCCTGTTGCAATCGCCGGTGCCGGGATTATTATTTCAATCATCGGTACTTTACTGGTTAAAATAAAAGACAATAATGCCAAAGAAAATGAGGTACAGAAAGCATTGAATATTGGAAACTGGGTTTCCATAGCTCTGGTGGCTGTTACCAGCTTTTTTCTTGTACGTTGGATGTTGCCTGAAAATACCATGAAAATGGGCTTTTTTGTGGGTGGACGCGAAGGCTTTGAATTTGTGAATATTTCTTCCATGCGCGTTTTTTATGCCACGCTTGTGGGAATAGGTGTAGGCGGAATTATTTCTGCAGTAACCGAATATTATACAGGCCTGGGAAAAAAGCCAGTGCTTTCAATTGTTCAGAATTCCAGCACCGGGGCGGCTACAAATATTATCGCCGGGCTTTCTACCGGAATGATTTCCACATTTTCTTCAGTATTGCTTTTCGCGGTAGCAATATGGGCTTCTTATGCCTTTGCAGGTTTTTACGGAGTGGCTTTGGCAGCTTCAGCAATGATGGCTACCACTGCCATGCAACTTGCCATTGATGCTTTCGGGCCAATTTCAGATAATGCCGGGGGAATTGCAGAAATGAGCGAACTTCCCGCCGAGGTTAGAGAGCGAACAGATATACTGGATTCCGTGGGAAATACCACCGCAGCTACCGGGAAAGGTTTTGCCATTGCTTCAGCAGCACTTACTTCCCTGGCACTTTTTGCAGCATACGTTACTTTTACAGGAATAGACGGAATAAACATTTTTAAAGCACCTGTACTGGCCATGTTATTTGTAGGCGGAATGGTACCGGTGGTATTTTCAGCTCTGGCTATGAGTTCTGTGGGAAAAGCCGCCATGCAAATGGTAAATGAGGTTAGAAGGCAGTTTAAAGAAATCCCGGGAATTTTGGAAGGGACCGCAAAACCGCAGTACGATAAATGTGTGGAGATCTCAACAAATGCAGCACTTAAGGAAATGTTGTTGCCTGGAGTTTTGACTATTGGTTTTCCTATTCTAATTGCCCTTTTGCCAATGGTATTCGGTTATGAAAAAGTTCTGATTGCCGAGATGTTAGGGGGATATATGGCCGGGGTAACGGTAAGCGGAGTCCTGTGGGCTATATTTCAGAACAATGCCGGCGGTGCATGGGACAATGCGAAAAAATCTTTTGAAGCCGGGGTAATGATTAATGGGGAGATGACCTATAAAGGTTCTGATGCCCATAAAGCGGCAGTCACCGGTGATACGGTTGGAGATCCTTTTAAAGACACATCAGGACCATCCATGAATATACTTATTAAATTAACCTGTCTTATTGGTCTTGTGCTGGCGCCAATTTTAGGTGGCCATACCACTGATGCCGAAGAGGTAAGGGAAGAGCAGACGCAGGTTTCTAAAGTGGAAAAGGTAAGCAGGGAGGTACAACGGAACATCGAACAGAGGTAATGAACAATTGATAATTGGCAATTAATAATGAGGAGTTTCAAATAAACAATATTATATGTCAAGGCAATAATAAAATCTATCATTCAAAATTACAGCATATCAATTTCAGAAGCTAACTGAAATTCACTTAAACCTTGTATAGCAGGATATTTTTTCTTCTGAAATTAATAACCCTGAATATGGCCTTGAATTCACTATAAAGTTGAATCCCGTCTCTTATTTCCTTTAGCAGTGCAGTCATGAAGTCCTCACCGGGCAATGGTAATTTAAATGTTAATTTCATTTTAAGCAGATCTTCTAATCTTCAGGGATTATTTATTTTAACGGGTTATGAACTATGATGACTTAACTACTTTAGGAATTGCGCTGGGATTAGGTATGCTTGTGGGGTTACAGCGGGAGCATTCCCACCAGGTTATTGCCGGGGTAAGGACTTTTACAATAATCTCTATTCTTGGAGCTGTGGCGGGATTTTTAACCAGGGACATGCAGAATGAATTTATACTTCCGGCACTTGGTTTGTCCCTGGCGGCTTTAGTTTACACCGGCGGGAGAAGTAAGGAAGATCAAAGAGACCCCGGAAAAACTACTGAAGTCGCTATTTTGCTCATGTTCGCCATTGGTGCATACCTGGTTTTGGGGAACCGTGTAATAGGAGTGATAGCAGGCGGCCTTCTTACAATGCTGCTGTACGCAAAATCCCGTCTTCATAATTTTATCGACAAACTAAAAGACTCCGATGTTTCTGCAATTATGACTCTTGCGGGGATCTCACTAATAATTTTACCAGTTCTTCCTGATCAAACATATGGACCTTATAATGTGCTTAATCCGCATAATATCTGGCTAATGGTGGTATTTATTGTAGGGTTAAGCGTGGTTGGTTATTTTATTTACAAATTTGTAGGCAAGGATTCCGGAGTGATTTCCAACGGAGTTCTGGGTGGGCTCATTAGCAGTACCGCCACCACAGTAAGCTTTGCGCGTAAACAAAAACAGGCGCCGGATATTGCTAAAATTGCGGTTTTTATTATAACCACAGCTTCGGCTATTGCACTTGCCCGTGTATTAATAGAGATTTCTGTAGTGGCACCTGCCGAATTGCCACAACTGGCTATGCCTATAGCTTTTAATTTTGTAATAATGTGCCTTATTTGCTCCTGGCTTTTTTATAATATTAAAAAAGACAAAGACACAGGTGAATTGCCTGAACCCGAAAATCCGGCCCAATTTAAGGCCGCCCTTATTTTCGGATTATTATATGGGCTTATCTTGCTATTGGTTGCCTTTACAAAAGAACAATTTGGGAATCAGGGGCTTTATGTAGTAGCAATTATCAGTGGCCTTACAGATGTTGATGCCATCACTCTTTCTATGTCTAAAATGATTAAAAACGGGGGAGTTTCTACTCAGTTAGGCTGGAAACTTATCCTGCTAGCTTCCCTGGCTAATCTGCTTTTCAAGGGAATAATGGCAATGATAATAGGAACCGGTAAAATTGTAAAATGGCTTGCCCTTAGTTTCGGGCTTTCCATAGCAATAGGCTTACTTACCATCTTCCTCTGGCCCGAAAACTGGCATTTTTAATACTTTTTTTATAAATTTTAAAAGGGCAGGGATTTGCTTCTCGGCTTTCGCAACCAATTTTCATTTTATTATGAAGTTAAAACAGCGTTAATCAACAAGGTTTTTTTAAGCTGAACACAGCTTTCTTTGTAGATTTAGAAGATTATAAATATTTAATTTTTTTCGTTATGGCTAAAGATCATGGATCACAAATTAAAAATGATAAGCAGTACGAAGAACTGCGGGATAAAGGGATGAGTAAGAATAAAGCCGCCCGTATAGCTAATGATCCCAACTCTGGGAAGAAAGGTGGGAAGGCTGATAAATATGAGGAAAGAACTAAAGAAGATCTATATGAGGAAGCCAAGAAAGTGGGAATTGAAGGAAGAAGTGAGATGAGTAAAAAGGAATTGATTAACGCATTGCGCAATCATTAAGAATAGGTATGAGATCCATTTGGAACGGTTCTATAAGCTTTGGATTGGTGTCAATTCCTGTTAAATTGTATTCGGGTTCTGAAGAACGAAAGCTGGACCTGGATATGTTGGACAGGCATGACCATTCCCGTATACGCTATAAACGCATAAATGAATCTACGGGCAAGGAAGTGGAATGGAAAGATATTGTAAAGGGCTTCAAAAAAGATGAAGGTTACGTGGTACTTGAAAAAGAGGATTTTGAAAGTGCCAATTTGAAAAAGAGCAAAACCATAGATATAGAAGAATTTATTGATGAGGAAGATGTTGCTGATGTTCTTTTTAAGAAACCTTATTTTCTTGAGCCGCAAAAAGAAGGCGGTAAATCTTATAATTTACTTCGTGATGCATTAAAAAAGACGCAAAAACTGGGAGTTGCCACTTTCGTGATGCGCCAAAAGGAACATCTTAGCCTTGTGGGAGTTTACAAGGATGCATTGGTTTTGCATGTTATAAGGTTTGCAGAAGAAATAAGGGATCCTTCAGACCTTAAATTACCTGATACAAAAATAAAGAAGAAGGAGGTTGATATGGCCATTTCCCTCATAGAGAAGTACACCAGCGACTTTAGTTTTGAAAAATTCAAAGATGTATATAATGATCAGCTAAATAAGATTATTGAATCTAAATCTGCAGGGAAAACTGTGCAACCGGAAGAATTTGAAGATAAGCCTACGCCTGCCAAAGATTTAATGTCCCAGCTAAAAGCCAGTCTGGATAAGAAGAAAAAAGGTAAGGCATCATAAATAATGAGCCTTGACGATTACATAAGAAAAAGGGACTTTTCCAATACTCCTGAACCCGAAGGTGAATTAAACAGTGATAATCGCGGTAGGTTTGTAATCCAGAGGCATAAAGCTACCCGCCTGCATTATGATTTGCGCCTGGAAATGGAAGGCGTTCTTAAAAGCTGGGCTGTTCCTAAAGGTCCTTCTATGAACCCTTCAGATAAACGCCTGGCAATCCAAACAGAAGATCATCCTATAAAATATCTTAATTTTCACGGTACCATTCCCAAAGGTAACTATGGCGCCGGGGAAATGACCATTTGGGATGAAGGCGAATATTTTTCCGCAGAAGCTGCCGCAGATAAAGATTTGGAGGAGCAGCTTGATAAAGGCAATCTAAAGATCAAATTTTCAGGGAAGAGAATAAGAGGAGAATTTGCTCTGGTGCACACGCGCGGTGGAAAAGATAACCAATGGCTGCTCATCAAAAAGAAGGATGAATTTTCTACAGATCTGGATTACAATGCGGAAACTTATACTACTTCCGAAGAAAAAAAGGAGCCGGTAATAAGGGAACTTAACCCTGAAGATCCTGTAAAACCTATGTTGGCTACTTCCACGAAGCAAATTTTTAATAATCCGGATTGGATTTATGAACTGAAGTGGGACGGCTATCGCCTTATCGCTCATATTGAAAATGGAAATGTAAGCATACATTCCCGGAATGGGATTTCCTATAACTCAAAATTTCCCAATCTGGTGAATGACCTGGAGCAAATTCAGCAGGACGTGATTTTGGACGGTGAAGTGGTGGTGCTGGATAAAAATGGTATTCCTATATTCCAGGAATTGCAGAATTACAGTTCAGATACTCAAGGTGCCTTAAGATTTTATGTTTTTGACATGCTCTACCTTAATGGCCACAGTATGCTGCGATTACCACTCCTGGAAAGAAAAAGTTTAATTCCCGATGTAATTGAAGAGGCCAGTATTACACTTTATTGTGACCATGTTGAGGGCATGGGCAGTGCTTTTTATAAGAAAGCCATAGACGCGGGAATGGAAGGAGTAATTGCCAAAAAGGCTGATTCTACTTACGCTCCGGGTTATCGCACCGAACATTGGTTAAAGATAAAGGCAATGGAGAGCCAGGAAGCAATTATTTGTGGCTATACAGAATCTGATAAAGATAATTCTGTTTTTCGTTCTTTGATCCTGGGAATGCTGGAGGATAATAAGCTGAAGTATATAGGAAACTGCGGAACGGGTTTTTCCCATGCTGAACAAAAAGAGTTGCGGAAGCAGCTAAAATCACTGGAAACTGAAGAAAATCCTTTTGAAAAGAATATTAATCTTAAGGGGCGAAAACCGGTATGGGTGAGGCCGGAGCTTATCTGTGAGGTGAGATTTTCAGAATGGACAAAGAGCGGCAATATGCGGCATCCTGCTTATAAAGGTTTACGACAGGACAAGAATATTACCGAAGTTCATAAAGAGAAGAAAACAGCAAATCCTGAAGAAGATTCTGAAACAAAAGTAGGAGTAGGTTCCAATCAGTTGGAAATTGGAGGGATTCCGGTTTCTTTTACAAACCTTGAAAAAATATACTGGCCGGAAGACGGCTTCAGAAAATACGATCTGATTGATTATTATTTGCAGGTTTCAGAATATATAATACCTTACTTAAAAGACAGGCCGCAAAATTTGCACCGGCATCCCAACGGAATTAGCCACACCGGCTTTTATCAGAAAGATAATGAAGGCTTATTGGCAGATTGGGTGGAAACTGTGAAAATCTTTTCCAAACATAATAATCGTGATATAGAATACATGCTTTGCCAGAATGAAGCTACTTTGCTTTATATGGCAAATCTTGGATGTATAGAAATAAATCCGTGGAATTCAAGAGTGGGTAATCTGGAAAACCCGGATTATACAGTAATTGATATAGACCCTACAGATAAAAATACTTTTGAAGAAGTGATTGAAGTGGCACAGGCTACCAAAGAAGTGCTGGATATGGCAAAAATAGATGGTTTTTGTAAAACTTCCGGATCCAGCGGGATGCACATTTATATACCATTGGGCGGAGAATATTCTTATGAGGAAGCCCGGGATTTTACGAAATTGCTCTGTTATTTTGTTCAGGAGAAAACTGCTAAAATCACCAGTATGGAGCGGGCGGTAAAAAGCAGGAAAGGAAAGATTTATCTGGATTTTCTTCAGAACAGGAGGGGGCAAACACTGGCCGCGCCATATTGCGCAAGGCCTAAAAAAGGAGCTACCGTTTCTGCCCCTTTACATTGGGAGGAAGTGAAAAACGGATTAAAAATTTCAGATTTTAATATAAAAAATATGCCGGAGAGGATAGAGAAGGAAGGAGACTTTTTTAAAGGGGTGCTTGAAAAAGGAATAGATATGGGGGCAGTCCTGGAGCGACTTAATAATTAGAAAAGAAAGAAAATTTAATGCTGAAACGTATAAAGAAACTGTTGGGAAGATATCGAAATTATGAGCAAATTTTGCTGATACCTTACCGCAGCTACGGTACTTATTCAAGATTGTATGTAAAAGGAAGGGCGCTGGACAATGAACCGCTTAAGATTGTAAAAGATCAGTCTGCTTATAGAACAGTGAAAAATACGTGGAAACAATTTGACAGTTTTGAAATTCCGGACGCTGAAATTGAATTGGTGCTGCCGGGGAAAGTGAAATTGTCTGCAAAGACAAATTCTGAAGGCTATTTTAGATTTGATGAAATCCTGGAAAATAACCTGGCAGAACATTCCTCAAATGAGGGCTGGGTGTCTTATAAATTGCACTATAAAGAAAAGCTGGAGCCGGAAACCAACGTCCTGGAAAGTCACTTTCAGGGGGAGTTTCTTGTGCCTCCTGTAGATGCAGAATTTGGTGTGATTAGCGATATTGATGATACTATCTTACATACAGGAGTTACTTCCTTCTTAAAGTGGCGCCTGCTAAAAAATTCTTTACTTACCAATGCTTATAAGAGAATTCCGCTAAAGGGCGCACCGGATTTGTACAAAAAACTACAGGCCGGCAAAAGCGGAAAGAACAGAAACCCCATGTTCTATCTCAGCAATAGCCCGTGGAATATGTATGAATATCTTAAGCTTTTCCTGGATCATAATGATTTTCCCGTAGGTCCGATTTTGCTCAGGGATTTTCGTACACCTTTTGAGGCGGCAACAAAGCCTGAAAAACCTCATAAGCAAAAGGAAATTTCAAATATTCTACAAGCTTATCCCGATCTTAAATTTATTCTGATTGGTGACAGCGGGGAGCATGATGCTTCAATATATACTGAAATTGCCGCGCAATATTCTGATAGGATTTTAGCGATTTATTTGCGTAGTGTTCAACATAAAAGACAAATGGAAAGGGTAAGGAGTGTAATTGATGATTTTGATACTACTCCTGTATTACTGGCCAATTCCTCTGAAGAAGCACTTAAACACGCGCGGGAGAATGGATTTATTCGATAAATTCTTTATTATTCATCTATACTTGTCCCCACGGAAGCTCTTTTAGCCATAGGTGATTTTCTTGGCATAGTTCTGAAAATATGGTCCCATAATGCTGAAGAAACACCAAAAGCCCTGTCCGGTTCACGATAATGATGAATACTATGATGATGCCATAGGGTCTTCAGGAAGTTGTCCGGTACTTTAAAAGCGTGCACCGAATAGTGGACAGCGAGATAAGCAGCATAACCAATTAGAAATCCTGCAAGAAATCCAAAAGCGTAATCTCCCAGAACAGCTCTGTAAATAATAAATAATACTGTAGCAATAATAAGGCTCAAAAGAGGGGGCATGGCTAACCGTGATTTGTCTTTAGGATAATCATGATGTACCCCGTGCATGGTATAAGAAATTTTCTTTTTTCTCTCACTGGTTGCCGGAATATGATATAGATACCGGTGCATGATATATTCCACAAAGGTGAAAAAGAATAATCCTGCTGCAAAAAGAAGAATCATAAAGGGTGCTTCAAAACCTTTTTCAATGATTCCATAATAAATAAGTGCGGCCGCAATTACTGAAAAAATGATAAGCGGCAGTGAAATATGCGTGTGAGTTAATTTTTCGAGAATGGGATTATCGAACAATTTTGGTGAGCCTTTATGTTTAGGCCTTTTTAATTTTGTAGATTCCATAACTGCAATTTTTTAAAATAAACCATGTAATTCTCCATCAATCCTGTTGATGATGTCTCCGAGATCTTCGGGATTTTCTACGAAGTTAATATTATCAACGTCAAATATCAATAAATTGCTCTTATTATAATTATGCACCCAGGCTTCATAGCGTTCATTTAACCGGCTTAGATAATCTATGGAAATAGAATTTTCATAATCCCTGCCTCGTTTCTGAATTTGTGCTACCAGATTGGGAATAGTACTCCTGAGGTAAATAAGAAGATCAGGCCCCTGCACAACACTTTCCATAAGATCAAAAAGAGACTTATAATTCTCAAAATCCCGGTTGGGCATCAATCCCATTGCATGAAGGTTAGGCGCGAAAATATGCGCGTCTTCATAAATAGTCCGGTCCTGGATAATATCTTTACCGCTTTCCCTAATTTGAAGAATCTGGCGAAACCGGCTGTTTAAAAAATAAATCTGAAGGTTAAAAGACCATCGCTCCATGTTATTATAAAAATCCTCCAGGTAAGGATTCTCCAGAACATCTTCAAACTGTGGTTCCCATTTATAATGTTTTGCAAGTAATCTAGTAAGAGTGGTTTTTCCCGCTCCAATGTTTCCGGCAATGGCTACGTGCATAAAGTAAGAATTTAGGGTGATTGTTGATGCAACTGATATTATAACAACGGCGCAAAGATACAAGTTTTCAAATAAAATATGGGTTTTCCTGTTATCTCTGCAGGTGTTTATGGCGTTGGGCAATATTGTTAGGGAATATAATGGAGAAGGAAAATGTTTTAAGATTTTAGTGCCTGCCGGATAAAACTTAAATTACCTGCAATAATTTCCACTCGAAATGAAAAAAATCTTCTTTATTCTTTTTTTGATAATTTTGATGTCATGTGTAAATGATGAGCCGGGAGATGTTGTGTTCTCTTCAAATGTAGTTCAAATTACCGGCACCAGGTATTCGGCCAGCAATGTTGATTTTGAGAATACATATTCCGGATTTATAACAGCCTTAAATGAAGAAGACAGCCTGGAGGTTTTTCTTGAAATAGACCATGCTGCCAATGCCATTGCTACAGGCAGAGTTTTGGACGCTACAAGCCTTGTTTTCTTCAGGAATCCGGAAATAAGCAATCTCCTTCTACGGGAAAATCAGTTGGCCGGCCTGGATCTGCCTCAAAAAATGTTATTTTTTCAAAATGAAAATTCTGAAGTGTTCGCGGTTTATAATGCTGTAGCGTACCTCGCCTCCCGCTATGGGATTGAACAGGCAGGAAATCTTCAAAATTCGGCAACTGTACTTAATGATTTATCCACTAATGCAACCATGGCCGAAATTAGATCTTCTGCAGATCTTGTTGTTGAACCGGAGCAAGGAATTATAACCAAAGACAGTCCGCATACCTTTGCAGAAACTTATGCTGAAGTGAGAAACAATATTAATTCCCGTGAGAATTTAGAGTTTTTAGCTGAAATAGATTTTCAAGCAGATGCAGAATATCAAACTGAGGGAAATGAAGAAAATGAGGAAACGGGGTTGAAGCCAACCAGACTCATAATTTTCGGAATGCCAGATCTAGGTACTGCTTTAATGCAGGGTTCCCAGACGCTGGCATTGGATTTTCCGCAGAAAATTCTGGTTTGGGAAGATGAAGAGGGAATAGTGAGAATTTCTTACAATGATCCTGCGTTTCTTGCAGAACGTCATAACCTGACTACCAATCCTGAAGAATTGGAGCAAATAATCACCATTCTGGATGAAATTTCAGGGATCGCTTCTGCGAATTAGGTTTATTTATTCCAACATCTCGTTTGAAAATCGTGTGTAAGAAGATTAAATCAAAATGAAAGCTGTTGTGCCCATTCAAAAACTTCAGAAGAGAAGTAGCACTCCCGGCATTTTGAAAATGTCCATAGACAATCAATAAAATCGGTGAACATATGAAAAATCAAACCGATGAAAATTAATCGTAATAACCGGTTTTTAGTAAAAATTACTCCAAGAAAATAAGTAATAATTGCCAGTTCAGAATGTAATGGATGGTAACCTATTCCGCAGCGTTTAGGATCAAATATTGGATTGGCAAAAAGATGATCAAGATCCACCAGCATAGTAGCCAGTAAAATAACCCAGTTGCGCTTCCAGTTTTTCTTGTCATACAACCATGCGATTGCACCAATAGCTATAAAATGAAGAAAATAATGCAGGTAAGGCTGTAGCATCAAAATTCTCTCAGGTTTCAGAAGGTTTGTCCTCTTCATCCTGTGGCTGGAGAAGCCTGTTTAATTTTCGTTCCAAAGCAATATACCGTGAGATCCCCACAGTAATAAAAACCACACAAATAAACAGCGAGAGGTATCCAAGCCATTTTACATGTTCATATTCTTTAATCTGTAAAAGTGCCAGGCCGCCAATTAGTAAATAAAGGGAAGCTCTAATATAAGAAAGTACGGTACGTTCATTGGCCAGCTTGGTGCGTTCCAGGGCCAGGTGTTCCCTAATGAGCTTTTCATCAATAATTCTGGTCTTGAACGGATTGTGTAATTTTACTTTTCTCATAACAAAAGGAAAATTAAAAATAAAAGCTGAATTTAAGGCAGAAACCTTTGTTACTGCAATTTGCAAAAGAAAGGTAATTAGAAAAATTAAACTTAGCCAAAAGCCGGCTAAATTCTTTTATGAAACAGCCAAATTCATTATAGCGGCCAGAAGACAGGTACCAGGAGGAGGATTATAGTTAGTAAAATAATTGTAAGCGGCACACCGGCTTTAATAAAATCAACAAATTTATATTTCCCGGGACCGTAAACAAGGATACAGGAAGGCTCAAAAGGAGTGATGAGTGAAACCGAGGCCCCTAGCATTATGGCTATTGCGAAAGTCCGTGGATCGGAATTTAACATTTGGGCAGCCTCAATGGCCACCGGTAACACAACAAGGGCTGCAGCGGCGTTGGACATGGGCTGGGTAAGTAAAATAACCAAAATCACAAAACCGGCCAGTACGTACATCACTCCAAAATCCCCCAGCAGGGAGACAATATTCATAGCCATAAATTCTGAGGCTCCCGAATTTTGCATAGCAGTTCCAAAGGCACTCATTCCTCCAATTAAAACAAGAAGCTTCCAGTTCATAATTTCATAAGCCCTTTCAATAGTTATGGCGCCAACTATTACGGTAAGTAGTGCGGCAGTGAGGAAAGCGATGGAAAGTGGAACAAGCTGAAGGGATGCTGCTATAATAGCAATAAAAAATGCCAGGGCAGAAAATATTCCTTTTCTTTCCTTGAACATGTTTACCTTGAAATCTCCAACCACAGAAAATTCAACCGAATGTTTCATTGCATCTATGGATTCTTCTGTGCCCTGCACCAGGAGTACATCTCCTATCTTAAATTTAAGGCTGCCGATTTTCTGGGATACGGTATCTCTAAAACGGTGAATGCCCAAAACCACCAGGTCGTAATTCTGGCGAAAGCGTACTTCCTTTAGTGATTTATCTGCCAGGATAGAGCCCGGAGTTACTAAAATTTCCATTAGCCTAATCTTATCACTTTGTATATCATGGTTTGAAATGGTATCGGCAAGAACTTGAAGTCCTGCCGATTCCTTTATCTTTATAAGATCCTCCATTTTACATTCAACAAGTAAAATGTCGTTTAGTTCAAGCCTGGTGAAGCGGTTTGGTATCAATTCATCTTTTCCCCTAATGATTTTTATTATCCTTACATTCCATCTATTAAGGTCTGAACGAAAAGCCTGCTGGCCTATAAGTGCAGATTCTTCTTTTATTATTATTTCTGAAAGATATTCTTTGATCTTATATTCTTCAGCAAAACTTCCTTCCTTATAATCCGGAAGGATTTTTTTCCAGAAAAGCAGGATAAAAATCATTCCAGTGACACATAAGATAAGACCTATTCCGAAAATTTCGAAAAAATGAAGAGCTTCCATTCCCACACTCGTCATATATCCGCTAACGGCTACATTGGTTGAGGTGCCAATAAGCGTACAGGTGCCGCCAAGTATGGAAGAATATGCAACAGGAATCAAAACTTTGGAAGGACTAATATTTAATTTTCTGCAGATTCCCACCACAGGCCCGGTGACCAATGCTGTTACCGTGGTATTATTCATAAAAGCTGAAAATGTTCCGGTAACAAACATGGTGTAGGCGATAAATGACGTTTTGCTTTTTGTATGCCTTACCAGTTTTGCCCCCAGTGTATCCAGTAAACCGGTTTCAGATAACGCACCGGAAATGACAAATACCGAAGCCAGAATAATCATAAAATCGCTGCTGAAACCTTCAAAAGCTTCTCCGGGGGTTAGAATTCCTGAAAGGCATAGAATTACCAGTAATCCAATGGTTACAACATCAACAGAGAATTTTTCAGTCGCAAAAAGAATTATGGCTGCAATCAAAAGACCGACCACTAAAGCTATTTCCATAATTCCTTGAGTTTTTTTAGGGAACTAAAGATATATAAAATTGAGGCATATTTTTCCTAACGATTAGCAGGAATTAAGAGGATAGTGAAGAGAAAATAAAAATTTTAAGTTGAAAAGACTTACAACTAAAACTCCAAATTCCCAGCGCAGCGATAAAACTAATGGACTATTACCATCTCCTGATAAATGTATACCGAGGCTCTGTTCATACCATTCAAATGCGGGGCTGTAAGGTACAATCTCAAGAACTATAAAAATCTCACTGTTAGTTGAGCATGATCTTTTGCTTCAGGGTTTTACCGTTTTTAACCTCAAATTTTGCATCTTTCCATTTTGGCGGACCAAATTTTGATGGAGCATTGTTGGAAGCACCATAATTTTCTTTAGGAATGCCGAGAAAATTGGTGGTGAGTTCATTATTTTTATCTTCATCGTGAAAAACCATTATGGCATAATTGCCTTCAGGAATATCGGCAAAAGTGAACATCACTTTTTTATCCTGTATCTTTAACTGTTTCCCCTTAAATTCCTTTTTAAGAAAAGAGTTTTCTGTATTGTAAAGACCAATCATGGCCTGTCCTTTATCAGATTCAAAATCGGTAATTTCAACTTCTATATTGTTTTGGGCATTTAGACTAAGAATTCCGCAGAAAAAGCTGAGAAAAATAGGCAGTAGTTTCATAAGCTAATAAAATAGGGTGTTAAGTTACAATAATAGTTGATATTTGGTTGAATATCTTTTAAAAGTGATAAAAGAGTTCGTTAACCTGAACTTATCAAAGATCTCTAAAGTCATATTTGATTCCAATAAAATAAAGAACGAATCAAAATATGCGCCACTAAAATTCTATAATCCTTTTTATAACTTTCGCGTAACAAATAAAATGCTACAGATGATAAAAATCATACAACTTTCACTCCTGCTGTTTCTAATTGCTCCGGCATCAGCACAAACCTGTGTAAAGGAAAATGAGGAGCAGATAAAGGATTTAATTATCAGTTCTTTTGATGATATATTTTCTGATATGGATACAGAAAAACTTGAAAAATATTATTCAGATGATTTTTTACTTCTGGAAAATGGAGAAGTCTGGGATATGGATATTATTACCAGTTATATGAATAGAGCAAAAGCACAGGGGGCACAGCCAGAAAGAATAAATTCGTTCGATTTTATAGAAATTAAAATTTGGGATAAAATGGCCTGGGTTGCTTACCGCAATAAAGCTATTTTTAAAAAGGATGATAAAGTTGTAAATGAAATGAACTGGCTGGAAAGTGCTACTGCTGTATTTACTGAAAACGGTTGGAAATTGCAAATGCTGCATTCTACCCTTATTCAGGATGAACAACAATGAATAACTCCTGTTATCTTTGCTTTTATATAAAATTTTGAAATGAATACTGCAAATAAACCTGAAGTATGGCTAAGAGGAAAAATTCCGGAGGTTCCTGATTTACTCCAGCCTGCCGCACATGCTTTGCTGCAGGCAGTGGAAGATGTTCAAAAATATACGGAAGATTTTTCTGAAAAAAAGCTGTGGATAAGACCTGCGGGAAGGGCATCGGCAGGTTTTCATCTTCAACATTTAACCGGCGTTTTAGACAGGATGCTAACTTACGCAGCAGGAAAAGAACTTACCGCTGAACAATTGGATTATCTCAAAAATGAAGGTATGCCTTTAGATGAGGTTAATGTGAAGCTTCTTGTGAATGCCTTTCAAAAGAAAGTGGAGGAGGCTATTAGTATTTTCAGGAATATCCCCGAAAGGGTTTTAACTGAAAAACGTGGCGTGGGCAGAAAGCAGTTACCATCTTCTGTTATCGGCCTGTATTTTCATGCTGCAGAACATAGTCAGCGTCATGTGGGGCAGCTATTGGTAACCATAAGTGTGGTGAAAATAGACTAAAACGGCAGATTTTTTAAATCAACATTTCCACCGGAAATAATGATCCCGGTTTTTTTATTGCGGAATTTCTCCTTTTCCCTTAGAACGGCAGCCAAAGCAGTTGCGCTGGAAGGCTCAATGATTATTTTCATCCTTTCCCAGATAAGCCTCAAAGCTTCAATGATTTCTTTTTCCTCTACACGAATTATTTGAGAAACATGTTCCTTGATGATGGGAAAATTCTTGTCGCCAAGCTGTGTTTTCAGGCCGTCACCAATTGTATTTGTAGTTTCATTAATTTCAATTTTTCCGCTTTGCAGGGAGCGATAAGCATCATCAACTTCAAAAGGTTCGGCACCAATGGTTTTACAGTTTTTTCCAAAGAAATGGGCGGCAAGGGCCGTTCCGGCAATCAATCCACCGCCGCCAACCGGAGTAACGATAAATTCAAGATCTTCAATTTCGGTCAGTAATTCAATTGCTGCTGTACCCTGACCCAGAATTACGTTAGTATCGTTGGAAGGATGTAAAAAACTGGCTCCTGTTTCCCGTATTATTTGTTGTGCGGTTTCTTCGCGGTTTTTAAGGTTGGGAGGGCATTCGGTTATTTTTCCACCGTATGTTTTTACCGCATCTTTTTTTACCTGCGGGGCAGAGGAAGGCATCACGATATAGGCAGGGACGCCGATGCTTTTGGCAGCCAGTGACAAAGCCTGGGCAAAATTTCCTGAGGAATGAGTGACTACGCCTTTTTTCTGCTGTTCTTTAGAAAGCTGAAGGATGGCGTTGGTGGCCCCACGCATTTTAAAAGCGCCCATCCGCTGAAAATTTTCACACTTAAAGAATAATTTGGTTTCTGAAATCTCATTCACCAGTGATGATTGTAAAACAGGTGTTCTATGGATGTAAGGAAGAATCCGTTGATGTACTTTTTTAAGTTCCTGCTTAGAATGCATAGCTGATTTTTACTGTAAAATTAAGGCATTAGAGGGAATTAATCAGGATAAAAAGTTATTAGAGGTCGAAAATTGGCTTTGTGAATTGAATATCCGTATTTATTCATAAATTCAGAAATCTGTATCGAGTACCAGCACCACCAGACCTCACAGGTTTTTGAAACCTTTGAGGTCTCTCGTGTCGAGAATTTTGTACTAAGAATTTAAATAAGAGAATGTTAAAAACATCGTATTACTGTTTCAGGACCTTCATCTTTATGAATATAGCATTAAAGTGAAGGAAATATAGAACACTAATCTACGACTGGATTTGTGTGAAATTCTACTTTTTCGGTAAGCTGATATAGCTTTAGTCTCTTTGAAAAATAAAACCTCCCAGATTTTTAAGGGCTTGGGAGGTATGGTCTTTTAAAATACAGTATTTGTGGTGAAGATTTTACAGGAAAAATTGCAACTAAAGTTACTCATCTTCCTCAACAGGAATAGGGAGCAACGGGATCTTCGAATTCTTAAACAGTTTTAAAGAGATGCTTTCAGAAAAAAGGTTAGAGAAAAACCCGTGTTGATGTGCACCTACGATCAATAGATCTGCTTGCAATTCTTTAGCTTCTTTTAGGATCATTTCTACGGTAGAGCCCTGGATAAGCCAAGCTTCAGCTTTTATATTTTTGTCTAAAAGCCTTGCATAATGCCTGCAGGTTTCTGTGCTCATCCCGGTATTCTTCGGCCTTTAAATCCCTTATATATTGAGGCCGGGCTCATAACCTATAAAATCCGGCTCCGGATTAGTAACGTGGAGGAGCCAGATTTTTGAAGTATATTTTAGTGCAAAACTCTCAGCATAGTTCAGCAGTTCTCCCACTGTTTCATTAAAATCTACAGCAACAAGGATATTCCTTATTCCATTCATGAATTCTGTGGTTTAATAACCCTTATCTCTTTCTACTACATTTTTAAGCGGTTCCCCTTCTTTCATACGTTCATAATTCTCAATTATTTGAGGCATCACAGACTCTGCACTGGTTACACTGGCAATATGAGGAGTGATGAGGATTTCTGAATTTTCCCAAAACGGATGATTCTCCGGCAAAGGTTCTTCCCTAAATACATCAAGCGCAGCACCTGATAAATGCCCGCTGCCAATCATTTCAAGTAAATCCTGCTCAACCAGATGCTCTCCACGGGCTACATTGATCACGTATGCTCCCTTAGGTAACTTTTCAAAAACATCAGCATTCAGGATGTTTTCGGTTTTAGAAGTTAAAGGAAGTAAACACACCAGAACATTAGATTTGGAAAGAAATTCTTCCAGGCCTTCCTGTCCGCAGTAGGTATTCATATCTTGTTTATCCTTTTCGCTTTTGGCCCAGCCCAATACGTTAAATCCGTTAGCGGAAAGTTTTTCACCTACGGCAGAACCAAGTACTCCAACTCCCATAATTCCTACGGTTACATTTCTTGGTCTTTTATAAGGGGTACGATTCCAACTTTTCTCCTTTTTCTGATCTTTATATATGGATAATCTTCTGGTATGGTCCATAACAAGGCTCAGCACAAAATCGCTCATATCCGTTGTGAGCTGGTCATCTACCACTTTCGTGATTTTTACATGCTCCGGTAATTCCTTATCACTGGTAATATGGTCTACACCCGCACCCATAGAAGCCACTACCTTCAGGTTTGGATAATTTTTAAAAAGGCCTCTTGGATGATTCCAGGCGAGTGCAAATTCAACTTCTTCTTTATTATGGTCCTCAGGATAGACATAAATATCTAAACCGGGATGCTGATTTTTTAAAGCTTCTATCCATGGTTGCGGGTCTCTACCCGGGCTTACAATTAAAAATGACATTCTTTTTTGTTTTTATATTAAATATTAGCTCACAAATGCGCTGAAGCCGGTAATGGCCCGTCCCACAATTAATGAGTTTATTTCTTTAGTTCCTTCATAGCTGTAAATAGCCTCCGCATCGGCTACAAAACGGGCAACATCATATTCTAAAAGTATACCGTTGCCACCCATAACTTCACGGGCACGACTTACCACGTCTCTCGTTCTCATGCTGCAATAAACCTTTGCAAGGGATGCATGCTCATCTGTAAGCAAATCCTGATCCTGCATTTCTGACAACCGGAAAACCAGCGTCTGCATAGCCGTTAAATTGGAAAGCATTTCCACCAAATGGTTCTGAATTAACTGGTATGAAGCAATCGGCCTTCCAAATTGTTCTCTTTCTTTTGTATATTTTAAAGCACTCTCGTAAGCACCGCGGGCACAGCCAACTGCCTGCCAGGCAACACCGGCCCTCGTCATTCTAAGAACATTGGCGGTGTCTTTAAAAGAATTGACTTTCTGTAACCTGTCACTTTCAGGAATTCTGCAATCGGTTAATGTAATAAGAGCATTCTGTACAATCCGAAGCGCCATCTTATCCTGCATTTTTTCGGCTTTAAAACCGGGATTTTCCTTTCTTACCAAAAATCCTTTTACCTGATTGCTGTCTACATCCCTGGCCCAAATAATGATAACATCGGCAAATGTAGCGTTTCCAATCCATTTCTTTTGTCCGTCCAAAACCCAGTTTTCACCATCAAATTTGCAGGTGGTTTCCAGGCCTCCTGCCACCCCTGACCCTACATTGGGTTCGGTTAATCCAAACGCTCCTATTTTTTCCAGCTTTTGCATCTTTGGAAGCCATTCCTGTTTTTGTTCCTCACTTCCGCATAAATATATGGAACCCATAGCCAGACCGCTGTGCACTCCAAAAAAAGTAGATATTGAAACATCCACACGTGCAATTTCCTGTGCAATTATACCTTCCATCAAAAATGGTAAATCCGGGCAGCCATAACCTTTATATGGTACTCCCGTTATATTAAGTTCACGGAATTTTTCTATAATTTCAAAAGGGAATTTTGCCCTGTTCCAGTAATCGTTGACTATGGGGCGAACTTCATTTTGCATGACCTCGCGTACTTTAAACTGAAGTGCTTTCTGGTCTGGTGTTAATTTTTCTTCAAGATTGTAAAAATCGCCATCCACCGGCGGTAGCTCATGTTGTTTTTTTGTACGCTTGGTTTTTAACATTTTCATCAATCCCTGCAATTGTCGTTCATCTAAAGTGCCCAAAGTTTTCATTGCTTCAGAAAGATCAATTTGCTCATTCACTTTTGCTAACTGGTCCAAATCTACCGATTTTAACAGGTTAATAGTGTTTCTCACTTTTCCGAAGAAAGACATAATAGTAGTATTGTTATTTTCACAAAGTAGCTAATTAAAACCTTGGCAGCTGTTAAAGCTTTCCGAAGAAAAAGTAAAAATAGAAAAGACTGATTACTGTGCAATTATGGCTTTTTGGTCTTATAATTATTTAAAAAATAAACTGATTTTTATGAAAGATTTAGCGGGTGTCCTCTTCCGGAAATGTATAAGAGTGGTTACATTTAGAGAGAAGACGATTAGAGAGAAGACGATAGTGCTAAACAGGGAAATAACATATTAAAATAAATATTATGAAAGATCCACAGGAAAAACATCCAAAACCACCGTATTCAAATGACAAACAAGACGTTCCGGGTCATGAAGCTGAGATGGAACCAAAGGTAGATCACGGGGAGAATTCTTATAAAGGTTCCGGAAAACTGGAAGGCAAAAATGCTATAATTACCGGCGGTGACAGCGGTATAGGCAGGGCGGTGGCCATAGCATATGCGCGGGAAGGTGCTAATGTTTTAATTTCCTATCTTGAAGAAACTGAAGATGCTAAGGAAACTGCAAAATATGTGGAGGAGGCCGGAAGAAAGGCTATCCTTATGGCAGGTGATGTGGGGGAGGAATCACACTGTAAAAAAATAGTTGAACGTGCCGTTGATGAATTTGGTAGGATTGATATTCTTGTAAATAATGCTGCATTCCAGATGGCAAGGGAATCTTTACAGGATGTTTCGGCTGAAGAATGGGATTATACTTTTAAGACGAATATTTATTCTATGTTCTATTTATGTAAAGCTGCAGAACCGTACATGAAGCCGGGAAGTACCATTGTAAATACCACCTCTATTAATGCATACAAACCAAAGCCTACCTTACTGGCCTATGCGGCTACAAAAGGAGCTATTCAAAACCTGACGGCTAACCTTGGGCAATTAATGGCTGAGAAAGGAATCAGGGTTAATTGTGTGGCTCCCGGCCCAATATGGACTCCGTTGATTCCTGCCACCATGCCTCTAGAAGAAGTGAAGAACTTTGGAAAAGATACTCCTATGAAAAGGGCAGGACAACCTGCTGAACTTGCGGCCAGTTATGTGCTCCTTGCTTCAGAGGATTCCAGTTATATGACTGGATCTACAATACAGATTACCGGTGGAAGGCCCACTATTTAAAAGATTTTATCACTCCCCGCAGAACATCAAATAATTGCTATGGAAGAGAATAATTCACAATCAGTACAGAGACGTAAATTTATTAAAGGCGTAACATTAGGTGTGGGAGGAATAATGCTTAGCGCACCTTTTATGTCCCTAATGTCTTCACGGGCTGCAGGAAGAAAGAAACAGGATAAAAAACTTGGGATTGCACTGGTTGGATTGGGAGGTTATAGTACCCATCAGCTGGCACCTGCTTTACAAGAAACCGAAAATTGCTATTTAGCGGGGATTGTTACCGGCACACCATCAAAAGTAGATGATTGGAAAAGGAAATATAATATACCCGATAAAAACGTCTATAATTATGAGAATTTTGATGAGATAGCGAATAATGATGATATAGATATTATATATGTGGTACTGCCGAATGCTCTGCACGCTGAATATGTTATCAGGGCAGCTAAAGCTAAAAAAGATGTAATTTGTGAGAAACCTATGGCCACCAATGTGGAAGACGCACAGCGGATGCTGGAGGCCTGTAATGAAAATGGTGTACAGTTGGCCATAGGTTACCGGCTGCATTTCGAACCCTTTAATAAAAGAGTAATGGAGCTGGGACAACAGCAGGTTTTTGGTAAAGTGGAAAGTATTACCGCAAATAACAGCAGTGATATGACTTCTGAAAAACCTAATATTTGGCGTCTTGATAAGAAACTTGCCGGAGGAGGGCCTTTAATGGATCTTGGCATTTATGCGGTGCAGGGGGCAGTTTATACTATGGGAAAACCACCGGTAGCGGTAACCGCTAATTATGGTGAGGTGACAAAGCCCTTGGTTTTTCATGATGTAGAGCAATCTATAAATTGGGAACTGGAATTTGAAGAAGGGATTAAAGCAAAAAGCAACAGCAGTTATGCAGAAGATCAAAATGAACTTTCAGCTGAGGCCGAGGATGGATGGTGGAAGGTTAGTCCGGCATATGCTTATGAAGGTAAAAAAGGAGAAACCAGTGAAGGAAAAATGGATTATCCCAATATATATGAGCAGGTAAAACAAATGGATGGTCAGGCAGAAAGCTTCAGGAAAAATGAGAAATCTATTGTTCCCGGAGAAATGGGACTGCGCGACATGAAGATCTTAATGGCCATTTATGAATCTGCAGAAGCAGGAGGAAAAAGAGTGGAGATACATAATTAGTTTTTTCCCGATAAATAATAACCTCACAGGTCTTCAGGATCTGTGAGGTTTTTTAATGGAATTCTTTCATTTAATTGTTCTTCCCGCTGCAGAGGTGAAAGCGGTTTGTTTTAAAGCCCAAACGCCTCCTTCACCTTATCCACATAATCCAGCTTTTCCCAGGTGAACAATTCTACTTCCTTGGTGATTTTCCCCTTATACGGACTATGAAAAACCTTGGTTTCTTTGCGGGGTTCTTTACCCATATGGCCGTAAGCAGCAGTCTCCCGATAAATAGGGTTGCGCAATTTCAATCTCTCCTCAATGGCAGCAGGGCGCATATCGAAAATCTCACTAACTTTTTGCGCAATTTCGCCATTTGTCATATCTACTTTTGATTTGCCATAAGTATCTACAAAAATAGAGGTAGGTTCCACCACTCCAATAGCATAAGACACCTGTACCAGAACTTCGTCTGAAAGCCCGGCCGCAACAAGATTTTTAGCTATATGCCGGCTGGCATAAGCCGCAGACCTGTCTACTTTACTTGGATCTTTACCTGAAAATGCACCCCCGCCGTGAGCACCTTTGCCCCCGTAAGTGTCAACAATAATTTTTCTTCCGGTTAATCCTGCGTCCCCGTGAGGTCCGCCAATTACGAATTTTCCTGTGGGATTAATGTGATATTTTATATCATCGGAGAACAATTTCTGAACGTATTCCGGCAACTGTTCCTTCACTCTTGGAACAAGAATTTCAATAATATCTTTTTTAATCTTTTTCAGCATTTCCTCGTCATTCTCATCAAACTCATCATGCTGAGTGGAAACTACAATAGCCACTATCTTCTGCGGCACATTATCATCACTATATTCAATCGTTACCTGGCTTTTGGAATCGGGACGAAGATATTTAATATCTTTTCCCTGCCTTCTCAATCTGGCGAGTTCAATGAGTATCTTATGAGAAATATCCAGGGCAAGCGGCATGTAATTTTCGGTTTCATTAGTGGCATACCCAAACATCATTCCCTGGTCCCCGGCACCCTGTTCTTCTTTCTTGCCACGGTCCACCCCCTGGTAAATTTCTTGGGACTGCTCATGAATAAGGGAAATTACCCCGCAGGAATCGCCGCTAAATTTATAAGCACCTTTGGTATAACCTATATCATTAATTACTTCCCGGGCAATATTTTGAACATCAAGGTAAGTGTCACTGCGTACTTCCCCTGCCAATACTACCTGTCCTGTAGTTACAAGAGTTTCACAGGCAACCTTGGAGTTTTCATCAAAAGCAAGAAAGTTATCTAAAAGGGTGTCACTAATCTGGTCTGCAATTTTGTCTGGATGACCTTCAGAAACACTTTCTGAAGTAAATAAATATGCCATGTTTTCTTTTTTAGTTAAAGTAAACAGGTAGAGGTGACGTGCAAGGGCTACAGAAGTATATTACTGCTTTAGCATTTTCAACCGAATTTTTTCGGTTTTAGGGTTGCAATCAGTCAAATCTTTCCCTGTAAATAAATCGCATACAAATGTATAAAAATAGTTTAGATTCAAAATTGCTTTAACTTGTTTTTAAACATTGTCGCTTCTGTATTTCTGCGGAAAAGATTAAATCGTAAAAAATTCTATTAAAGAAAATTGAAATTTAATTTGCATATTAATTTTTTCTGTGCTTATCTTTGTTTCAGACAAAAATGAAAAATGAAGCAGTTTATTTGCAATATAATGATGTGTATGATGGGGGAAATTTCCGCAGCGCACATTTTTGCATAAAACTGAAGATATAAAATGTAAAAAGCCGCTGCCGATCGCAGCGGCTTTTTTTGTTTAAAATCCAGTGATTTCAGAAGTAGCAAATTTTGGGATGTAGAATTTTTCCGGAATATAAAAAAGAGATCAAACCGGAAATTAAAGAATAGCAATGGCAAATAATAAAGCAATACAAATGATAATGTGCAGCATAATGATGGTGATGTGTATGCGTCACATGAAAAGCTATTGCCAAAACTCGAGGATATAAATTAGTTTATATAGTTCAATTCGAAAGTCCCCCTGGTAATAGCTAACCAGGGGGATTTTTTTATGCGAAAACTTTAATCCTTTTCGCGAATGTTAATGTCTGAAAAGGTTCAGGAGAGATAAAACAAGAACAACAATTTTTAAAATTATATTTATGAGTACACCAAAATTTTCAACAAACGCACTTCACGCCGGCCACGATGTTACTGCTAACGGAGGCACAAGGGCAGTGCCAATTTATCAAACCACGTCTTACGTGTTTAAAAATTCCCAAAATGCTGCCGATCTATTTTCGCTGGCAGAACCTGGATTTATCTATACCAGGCTTA
Organism: Autumnicola musiva; assembly: GCF_031846585.1. Taxonomy (NCBI): domain Bacteria; kingdom Pseudomonadati; phylum Bacteroidota; class Flavobacteriia; order Flavobacteriales; family Flavobacteriaceae; genus Autumnicola; species Autumnicola musiva. The sequence goes on along the minus strand of NZ_JAVRHK010000007.1, from coordinate 75,175 downwards.
ACAATCCTACTAACGATATTTTGGAGCAGCGTCTCGCTGCATTGGAAGGAGGTATTGCAGCTGTGGTTACTGGTTCGGGAACTGCCGCGATAAATACTACCCTTCTAACCCTGCTTAAAAAAGGAGATCATATTGTGGCTTCCAACAGCCTGTATGGAGGTACGTATAATCTGCTTAGCGTCACCCTGCCCAGGCTGGGAATTAATACCACTTTTGTAGACCCCGGAAATCCTGAAAACTTTAAGAAAGCGGCAAAGGAGAATACAAGGGTGTTTTTTGCGGAATCGCTTGGAAATCCAAAATTGGATGTTATTGATCTTGAGCAGATTTCTGCGGAAGCTAAAGCCCATAAAGTTCCTTTTATAGTTGATAATACAGTTGCTACACCGTATTTGTTAAACCCTATAGAATATGGAGCAGACATCGTAATCCATTCCCTTACTAAATACATCAATGGCAACGGGACAGCGCTTGGCGGAGTGGTGATAGACGCCGGAAAATTTAACTGGGCCAATGGGAAATTTCCTGAATTTACTGAACCTTCGCCCGGGTATCACGGATTAGTGTATCACGAAGCGCTTAAAGAAGCAGCATTTATAGCAAAACTAAGAGTAGAAGGTTTGAGGGATCATGGTGCGGCCTTAAGCCCTTTTAATGCTTTCCAGATTATTCAGGGACTGGAGACACTAAAGGTTAGAATAAAGCAACATAGCGAAAGCGCTCTTGAACTGGCAAAATGGTTGAAAGAGCAGAAAGAGGTTACCTGGGTGAACTATCCCGGGCTGGAGGATAATAAATACCACAATCTGGCAAAGAAATATCTTCCTGAAGGTCAGAGCGGAGTGGTGACTTTTGGTGTACAGGGAGGATTTGAAGCAGCAAGAGTGGTGGCTGATGAAACTAAAATTTTCTCGCTTTTAGCAAATATCGGCGATACAAAATCTTTAATTATACATCCTGCGAGTACCACACATCAGCAGCTTGATGAGAAGCAGCAGGCTTCCGCCGGGGTGACTCAGGATTTAATAAGATTATCTGTTGGGTTGGAAGATATTGAAGATCTTAAAGAAGATTTGAAGCAAGCTTTCGCTGAAATTCAGAAAAAATCTTTGATTTAAAAATTTGTTGGTTGGAAGGTTTTGGGGAAAAGTATTAAGGTTAAAGGTTTTTCCCCTTCAGCCTTCCGAAAAAAGAAAAAAATGCTTGAAGAAATTAGCATAGAGAACTTTAAAAATTCAGCGGGGATTGTTCAGGATATTCAACTTTCTTACCAAATCTTTGGCCAGCCCTTAAACACGGCTCCGGTTGTAATGATTAACCACGCCCTTACCGGAAATTCAAATGTAGCCGGGAATGATGGTTGGTGGAAAGCTCTCGTTGGTGAGGAAAAATGTATCGATACTAATAAATACACAATCCTGGCTTTCAACATTCCCGGAAATGGTTATGATGGCTTTATTATAGAGAATTATAAGGATTTTGTAGCCCGGGATGTCGCAAGTATTTTTCTTCTTGGTCTGAAAGAATTAAAAATTGCAAAATTATTCGCTTTAATAGGAGGTTCACTTGGAGGTGGTATTGCCTGGGAAATGGCTGCGATAAACCCTTCTATTACTCAAAACTTAATACCCATTGCTACTGACTGGAAATCTACCGACTGGCTTATCGCTAATTGCCAGGTGCAGGAACTGTTTCTCAATAATTCCAAAAATCCGGTGCATGATGCCAGGATGCACGCAATGTTATGTTATCGCACCCCCGAATCCTTCAAATCCCGTTTTAAGCGAAGTACCAATGAAGAGCTACAGGTTTTTAACGTAGAAAGCTGGCTGCTACATCATGGAAATAAACTTCAGGAGCGTTTCCAGATTGGTGCTTATAAATTGATGAATCAGCTATTGAAAACCATTGATGTATCCCGTGGCAGACCCGAATTAGATAAAATCCTGGAGCGAATTGAAGGGAATATTTGCATCATTGGGGTAGATTCAGATTTATTTTTTACGGCGGAAGAGAACAGGGAAACCCATCGGCAGCTTGCACAAAGCAGCAACAAAGTTACCTATAGCGAAATTCATTCTGTTCACGGCCATGATGCTTTTTTAATAGAAAACAAGCAGGTGGAGCAGATAATTTCCGGGATTTTCCAGCAGGGGAATAAGCTGAAAATTGTCAAATTTGGGGGTAAATCATTGTCCAATGGAAATGGGATTAAAGCGGTTCTTAATATTATTGAAGGTAAAATTGAAAAACAGGAGCGAATAGGGGTGGTAGTTTCGGCCCGGGGGAAAACAACAGATCAACTTGAAGATTTGTTGGAAATGGCTGCTTCAAATCAGGATTATAACAATGCCTTTAAGAAATTTAAAAAATATCAGATTGGTGGTTTTGATTCTTTAGATTTTTCCGAAGAATTTAAAAATATTGAAAATCTCTTGGAAGGAGTTCGTTTACTTGGCGATTACAGCCCTAAAGTGAAAGACCACCTGCTTGCCCAGGGAGAAATAATATCGGCCAAATTGATAACCGAAGTACTTCAGCAAAGAGGGCATAAGGCTCATTTTACAGATTCCCGCAATCTTCTAAAAACCGATAACAAGTTTGGCAGTGCCCAACCCCTCGAAGCAGTTTCAAAAGAACATTTTCTTAAACATTTTGAACAGTATAACGGGCAGACGGTAAATATCATTACCGGTTATATTGGTTCAACATCAGATGGCGAAACGACCACTTTGGGTAGAAATGGAAGCAATTATTCCGCAGCGCTGCTGGCCAATTATCTGGATGCGGAAGAACTGCAGAATTATACGCACGTAGACGGAATATTTACTGCAAATCCGGATTTGGTAAGAAATGCACAACGCATCGAGGAGCTTTCTTATAGTGAAGCAAACGAATTGGCCAATTTCGGGGCGACGATTTTGCACGCTAAAACAATTATTCCTTTAATTGAGAAGAATATTCCGCTGAGAATTTTAAATACATTTAATCATGATAATCAGGGAACTTTAATTACCGCCAAGCCTACAAAAGGAGGAATTAAATCGCTCTCCGTTCTTGAAAACAATTCCTTGTTAAATCTGGAAGGCCGAGGACTTTTGGGAAAATCGGGTATTGATGCCAGGATTTTTAGAGCCCTTGGAGATAGCGGAATAAGCGTAAGCATCATTTCGCAGGGCTCTTCGGAAAGAGGTATCGGGCTTGTGGTAGATGCCCAGAATGCAAATCGTGCGGTGAAGTCCCTGGAAAGGGAATTTGAAAGTGATTTTTATTCCAAAGATGTCAATAAAATTTCTGTTATAGATGATGTTTCAGTAATATCTATAGTGGGGCAGGACCTAAGCACTTTTCACAAACCTTATAACGCGCTCATAAGGAACCAGATTGTACCGCTGCTTTTCAATAATACCGTCACCGGGAAAAACGTGAGTCTGGTTGTTAAAAAGACGCAGCTTCATAAAGCGCTGAATGTGATTCACGGGGAGATTTTTGAAGTTTACAAAAAGATTAATATTGCGATCTTCGGGCACGGAAATGTTGGCGGAACTTTAATTGACCAGATTTTGCATTCGGCAACTTCAATTGAAGAACGGAAAAAAATTAAACTGAATGTTTTTGCGGTTGCCAATTCGAGAAAACTTTTGCTAGCTTCCGAAGGTATTTCTCAAGACTGGAAAGAAAAATTGCAGTCATCAGAAAAAGAATCTTCGGTTTCAGAAATTATTAATTACGCAAGGCTGCATCATTTGGAAAATCTTATTGCGATAGATAATACAGCCAGCAGGGATTTCGTTCAGCAGTATCCAAAATTAATTAAGAACGGATTTGATTTGATCTCCTCCAATAAAATCGCGAACACTTTAGACATGAATTTTTATAGAGATTTGCGGGAAGATTTGGAAAAAAATCAGAAGCGTTATCTTTATGAAACAAATGTGGGTGCAGGACTTCCACTTATAGATACTATTAGAATTCTGCATCTTTCAGGAGAGAATATTACAAGGATAAGAGGTGTCTTTTCCGGTACATTGAGCTTTCTCTTCAATACATTTTCTTCGGAAGACAGACCCTTCAGCAGCGTTGTGAAAGAGGCGATTGAAAAAGGTTTCACGGAACCTGATCCCAGGGAGGATTTAAATGGAAATGATGTAGGCCGAAAATTGCTCATTTTGGCAAGGGAGCTTGATTTGCAGAACGAATTTGAGGATGTAAAAATTAAAAATCTCGTTCCGGAAGATTTAAGAGGAGGAGATGCCGAAAGTTTTATTTCCAATTTAGAAAAATTAGATAAAAAGTATCAAAAAATTAAAGATCAACAAAAACCAAATCATGTTTTGCGATTTATAGGAGACCTTTCCGGAGATTTGCAACAGGATAAGGGCGAGCTGGAAGTAAATCTGGTTTCGGTTCCGGCAGATAGCAGTCTTGGGCAGGTGAAGGGAGCCGATTCAATTTTTGAAATTTATACCGAATCTTACGGCGATCGTCCCATTGTAATTCAGGGTGCCGGTGCCGGTGCTGCCGTTACTGCAAGAGGTGTATTTGGAGACATTTTAAAATTATCAGAAAAAAAAGCTTAATGGAAAACTTTGAAACTATTGCCATAAGAACGCAAATGGAACGTTCACAATACCTGGAACATTCAACGCCTTTGTACCTCACTTCGAGTTATATTTTTGAAGATGCTGAAGATATGAGGGCTTCATTTTCTGAAGAAAAAGAACGTAATATTTACAGCCGTTTTACCAATCCGAATACTTCAGAATTTGTGGATAAAATTGCAAAAATGGAAGGTGCAGAGAGTGGTTATGCCTTTGCAACGGGGATGTCTGCAGTTTTTTCAACCCTCGCGGCTTTGCTGGATAGTGGCGATCATATAATTTCTGCACGGGCGGTTTTTGGTTCAACCCATAGCCTGTTTACTAAATTTTTTCCGAAGTGGAATATCTCACACAGCTATTTTAATGTCAATGAGGTTGACAAAATTGAGGAATTGATTAAACCTGAAACAAAGATCATTTTTGCTGAAACCCCAACCAATCCGGGGGTTGATATTATTGATCTGGAATACCTGGGCAAGATTGCGAAAAAGCACGATCTTCTATTGATTATAGATAATTGTTTTGCCACGCCTTATTTACAAACTCCTATTAAATTTGGAGCCGATCTGGTAATTCATTCTGCAACAAAATTAATAGACGGGCAAGGGCGGGTTTTAGGCGGAGTAACAGTTGGAAAGGCAGATTTGGTGCGGGAAATTTACCTGTTTTCAAGAAATACCGGTCCGGCTTTATCACCATTCAATGCCTGGGTGCTTTCCAAAAGCCTGGAGACACTGCCGGTCAGGTTAGATCGTCACTGCGAAAATGCGCTAAAAGTGGCAGAATTTTTAGAAAAAGAGCCAAATACAGAAAATGTCAAATATCCCTTCCTTAAATCCCATCCGCATTATGAAATTGCTAAAAAGCAGATGAAACAGGGAGGGAGTATCATCTCTTTTGAAATTAAGGGCGGTATTGAAGCAGGAAGAGAATTTATAGATGCGGTTAAATTATGTTCAAGGTCCGCTAATCTGGGGGATACCAGGAGTATTGTTACCCATCCAGCGTCTACTACCCATAGTAAACTTAGTGAGGAAGCCCGGCAGGAAGCAGGAATAACAGACGGACTGGTGAGAATTTCAGTAGGGCTGGAGCATGTTGAAGATATAATTGCAGATTTAAAGCAGGCGCTTGGTTAGTGGAAAGTGAAAAGAGGCTAGAAGCAGGAAGTTAAAAGTTTAAAAAGAGAGCTGAAAAGAAGGTAACTGAAAATAAGCTTCCCTCCTTTTTCTAAGGAGGGGTGGCCGCAGGCCGGGATGGTTTTTGAAGTGTGATAGTAAACAAAAAGAGTGAAGAATATATCTTAGAAGTACGAAGTTAAATGTGAAGAGTGGAAAAAAATTACCGGTTGTTGGTTATGAGTTTTGGATGGTAAAGATCCGGATATTACGCTAAGCCTATCATCCGGGGGATAAAAAGCATAAGACAAAACTCTGAACTAAGAACTCTATACCACTTACTTTTTAAAATTGGCTATCTTCGCAGATATGCTTTCAAAAAAGACGAAATACGGTATTAAAGCTCTTGCGTTTATTGCGAAACAACCAGGGAAAATACCTGTACAGGCTTCAGAAATTGCCCGAAGCGAAAATATTTCCCAGAAATTTCTGGAGAGTATTTTGCTGGAATTGAGAAAATCCGGCTTTCTGGGGTCTAAAAAAGGAAAAGGGGGAGGATATTATTTAATTAAGGAACCGGAAGAAATAAGGATGACCGCGATAATCAGGGTATTGGAAGGGCCAATATCCATGGTGCCTTGTGTAAGCCTTAATTACTATGAGAAGTGTGAGGATTGCGAGAGTGAAGAAACCTGCTCGGTTCATGCGTTGATGATACAGGTGAGGGACAGTACTTTAAAAGTGTTGGGTGATAATACTCTTGCCGATTTAGTTATAGAGGAAGAGTGATTGAGAATTTAATGTTAAAAACCATAAATTAAGTTGTAAATTATTGGTGTTATGGAATATGAAGTTTACTTTTGTTTAATAACCTACTAACCCGATAGGGTAATGGATTAATAAGAATGGCTATGCTTATGTTACTGGACAAGTCGAAAGGGAAAAAGAGCTACAAAAAGGATAAAACATCAGAAAGACCTCTGCGCAGTATAGCAAAGACTATAAGCTGGAGAATAGTAGGAACGATGGATACTATTGCAATTTCCTGGATTTTAACGGGAGAGATTGAAACGGCACTTGCCATAGGTTCGGTTGAACTGGTAACAAAAATGATACTTTATTTTGGGCACGAGCGGCTTTGGAATATGATAAATTTTGGAAAGGAATAATTATGAAAAGGTATAGCGAAAAAGAATTGAAAGTATTGAATCAGCAGTTGAAAGGAATTACCCCTGCTGAAATTGTACAGTGGGTAATATCCAATGCTGAAAAGCCCGTGGTAACCACCAATTTCCGGCCTTATGAAGCTGCTATCCTGCATGCCTGTGTAAAAATAGATTCGGCTATAAAAGTAATCTGGTGTGATACCGGTTATAATACGCCGCAAACATATAAGCATGCGAAAAAAGTGATAGATCTTTTACAATTAAATGTAAAGTTGTATACTCCCCAACAAACAGCCGCATACCGGGATGCTCTTTTTGGAGGTATTCCTCAGGTGGATAATCCACAGCACGAAGAATTTACCAGGCAGGTAAAACTGGAGCCTTTCCTGAGAGCAATGAAACAGCAGCAACCCGACGTGTGGTTTACGAACCTAAGGAAGGGACAAACTTCCTTCAGGGATAGTATAGATGTTTTAAGTTATAGTAAAGACGGGGTCTTGAAGGTTAGTCCTTTTTATCACTGGAGTGATGAAAAGCTTGATGCCTACATGGAAGAACATGGCCTGCCAAATGAATTTAAATATTTTGACCCAACAAAAGTATTAGCCAACAGAGAGTGTGGTTTACACGCTTAAAAAGAAATATAGATGAACTCGATTTTAAATCAAAATACCTTAGAAAGCGAAGCTATTTACATCTTTAGAGAGGTGGTGGCGCAGTTTGAAAACCCGGTGTTGCTCTTTTCCGGCGGAAAAGATTCCATCACGCTGGTGCGGCTGGCTCAAAAGGCATTTTATCCAGCAAAAATTCCTTTTCCGTTACTTCATATCGATACCGGCCATAACTTTCCGGAAACTATAGAATTCAGGGACAGGCTAGTGGAGGAGCTGGGACTTCAGCTTATTGTAAGAAAGGTTCAGGACGATATAGATAATGGAAAGGCAGTAGAGGAAACAGGCAAATACTCCAGCCGCAATTCCCTTCAGACTAATACCCTTTTAGATGCCATTGAAGAATTTAAATTTGATGCCTGTATTGGCGGGGCAAGAAGGGATGAAGAAAAAGCAAGAGCCAAAGAAAGAATATTTTCAGTAAGAAATGATTTTGGCGAATGGGATGAGAAAAATCAGCGCCCTGAGGTTTTTGATATGCTGAATGGAAGGATTGAAATTGGTCAAAATGTAAGGGTGTTTCCAATTTCAAACTGGACAGAGCTGGATGTGTGGAGTTATATTGATCAGGAAAAAATAGAGATTCCGTCTATTTATTTTGCACATGAAAGGGAGATTTTTGAACGTGATGGTCTTATATGGACGGCTTCAGAATATGTCTATAAAGAAGATGACGAGTTAACTGAAACCCGTAGTGTGAGATTTAGAACCGTTGGGGATATTACCTGTACGGCGGCGGTGGAATCCAGAGCTGATACCATACAGAAGATAATTGCAGAAATAAGGGAATCTTCAATTTCTGAACGCGGGGCAAGAATAGACGATAAGCGTTCTGAAGCGGCAATGGAAACCCGAAAGCAACAAGGATACTTCTAAAAGGTGAAAATTCAACCTTTGTTAATTAATACAGCTTTTAGAGATAAAAAATAAGAAATAAAGAATAAGAAGATGGAAGTTTTAAAAATTGCAACAGCCGGTAGCGTAGACGATGGTAAAAGCACTCTTATCGGGAGGTTGCTGTACGATACCCAATCGTTGACTTCAGATAAAATTGAAGCTATCGATAAGAGCAGTCGTAAGAAAGGTCTTGATTATCTTGATTTTTCATTGGCTACTGACGGTTTGGTGGCAGAACGCGAACAGGGAATTACTATAGATGTGGCGCATATCTATTTTTCTACCAAGAAAAAAAGTTACATCATTGCCGATACTCCCGGCCACGTTGAGTATACCCGAAATATGGTTACAGGCGCTTCCACTTCTCAGGCTTCCATTATTTTAATCGATGCCAGAAAAGGAGTAATTGAGCAAACCTACCGTCACTTTTTCATTAACAACCTGCTTCGCGTTAAAGAAGTGGTTGTGGCGGTAAATAAAATGGATTTGGTAAATTATTCTGAAGATGTTTTTAATGAGATTGTTGCCGATTTTAAGGAGCTTCAGGAGAAAAGCGACTTTAAGGAACAAAAAATTACCTTTATTCCGGTAAGTGCATTATGGGGAGAAAATATTGCTGAAAAATCTACTGCAATGTCCTGGTATAATGGAGATACCGTGCTGGAACACCTGGAAAATATTAAGGCTGAAGATTTTAGGGAAGAAGCACAGGCAAGGTTTGCAGTACAAACTGTAATAAGACCAAAAACCGATGATCACCACGATTTTAGAGGTTATGCCGGGAAAGTGACCGGGAACAGTCTTAAAGTGGGAGATAAAGTCACCGTACTTCCATCCTTAACGGTTTCAACCATAAAAGAAATTTTCTTTTTTGAGCAACAATTTCAGGAAGCTCCGGCAGGAAGTTCGGTTACCATTACCCTGGAAGATGATATTAATGTGGCACGTGGAAATACTTTGGTAAAATCTTCTGAAGTACCTCAGGAAGCAAAGTTATTGAATGCCACCGTTTGCTGGATGGATGGAAAACCATTGGTGCCTGGCACAAAATATGTGCTTCAGCATAATACAAACGGGGTACTGGCGAAAATTGACAAAATTCAAGGTCATATTTCCACCAATTTCGGCGGAATAAGTGAAGCTTCCTCGCTTGGTTTAAATGAAATAGGGCAGGTTTCTATTAAGCTTAGCAAACCGATTTTTGCTGATAATTTTGAAAAAAACAAGGCAAATGGCAGGTTTATCCTGGTAGACACACAAACCAATACTACTGCCGGAGTTGGCTTTATAAAGTAAGAAAAGAAGAGAAATGAGTTTTATTATGAAATCATTATCAATGTCCATGTGTATGCGCTGCAAAGCCAGCACTTAAGAACATATTTATAAAAAAAATTATAAAAGGTTCTTTTAAGTGCAAATGCTAAAAAGAACCTTTTTTATTAAACGCCTGTTTTACAGGCATCAAATTAAATACATATTAACCATGCAAAGTTTTAGAACCGAAATAGAGAATCCTGTTGTTGAGAAAGACATCATTGATTTAGAGAAAAAAATCAGGTTGTTTCGTGAAGGAAAAGCCGATGAAGAGAAATTCAGGAGTCTGCGTCTTGCCCGTGGGGTTTACGGCCAAAGGCAGGCGGGCGTGCAAATGGTTCGTATAAAACTGCCGTTTGGTAAAGTTTCTTCTGAACAACTACACAGAATTGCAGATGTTTCCGATGAATATTCCAGAGGAAGACTGCACATTACCACCCGTCAGGATATCCAGATTCACTATGTGAGTCTGGACCGCACACCGGAATTATGGGCGCAGCTGGAAAGGGACGATATTACTTTAAGGGAGGCCTGTGGGAACACCGTAAGGAATATTACTGCTTCTCCAACAGCAGGTATTGATCCAAAGGAACCGTTTGATGTTTCCCCTTATGCTCACGCGGCGTTCCAATTTTTTCTGCGGAATCCGATTTGCCAGGAAATGGGACGTAAATTTAAAATGTCCTTCTCTTCTTCAGATGAAGATACTGCACTGAGTTATATTCATGATCTTGGATTTATCCCTAAACTTCAGGATGGCAAACGAGGATTTAAAGTGATGCTGGGTGGTGGCCTTGGTTCTCAGCCAAGAGAAGCCGATGAGCTTTATGACTTTATTGAAGCAGATAAAATTCTTTCTCTTATTGAGGGAGTACTAAGGGTTTTTGATCGTCACGGGGAACGAGCCAAAAGAATGAAAGCCAGGATGAAGTATCTTGTTAAAGATATTGGTAAAGATGCCTTTATGGAACTGGTTGCCGAGCAGGAAACTGCTTTATCTAAAAAGCAGCCTGGGTTCGAAATTGAAAAATTTGAAGCTGCACCGCCTTTACAGGAGGTAGAAGTGCCTGAAGTAACTATTGAAGACCAGGAACATTTCAAAAACTGGAAAAAAACTAACCTGGTTCCACAGAAGCAGGAAGGATTGGTTGCGGTTGGAATTCGTGTTCCATTAGGAGATTTTTATACCGGGGGCGCAAGAAAGCTGGCCGATTTAATAAAGAAATATGCAGGGAATGAGATCCGGTTAACTTTAAGACAGGATATCCTGGTTCGCCACGTACGTGAAGAACTAATTCCTTTTTTCTATACTGAATTGAAAAAACTGGGTTATGCTGAAACCGGTTATGATAAAACGATTGATATTACCGCATGTCCCGGAACAGATACCTGTAATCTTGGAATTGCCAGCAGTACAGGAATTGCCGATGTTCTGGAAGATGTATTGAAAGAAGAATATCCGCAGTTTGTAAACGGAAGGGATATTACAATAAAAATAAGTGGATGTATGAATGCCTGTGGCCAGCACAATATGGCTGAAATTGGTTTTCAGGGAATGTCTGTAAAAGTTGGTAAATCTGTGGCTCCCGCATTGCAGGTGTTGCTTGGCGGCGGGACACTGGGTGACGGAAAAGGACGTTTTGCCGATAAGGTAATAAAAGTTCCCAGTAAGCGCGGCCCCGAAGCGTTCAGATTAATTCTTAATGATTATGAGGCAAATTCTGAAGCAGAGGAGAGATTTACGCAGTATTATGACCGGCAGGGGAAAACTTATTTCTATGATCTTTTAAAAGATCTTGCCGATACTTCCAATCTCTCAGAAAATGATTTTATCGACTGGGGCCATGAGAAACCCTATATAAAAGCAGTTGGTGTTGGGGAATGTGCCGGTGTGGTTATAGATTTGATTGCTACTCTTTTGTTCGAAAGTGAGGAAAAAATAGATAATGCAAAAAGTGCACTGCAGAGAAAAGACTGGGCAGACAGCATTTACCATTCTTACACTTCTATAGTAAACTCCGCTAAAGCTTTATTGCTGGCAGATGATGTGAAGACCAATATACAGGCGGGAATTATTTCTCAATTTGATGAGTTGTTTGTGGACACCGGAAAAATCGATTTATCCACTTCATTTAAAGAATTCGCTTATCAAATGAATGAAAATGAGCCTTCAGAGGCTTTCGCTATAAAATATCTTGAAGATGCGCATTTATTCCTAAAAAGGGTAGATGCATTTAGAACGAAGGAGGTGCAACATGCTTAATTTACCAAAATTAACAGTAGTAGGTGCAGGTCCGGGAGATCCCGAGCTAATTACTATTAAAGCCGTAAATACATTAAAATCTGCTCAGGTGGTACTTTATGATGCGCTTATAAATCGTGAATTGCTGGAATACGCCCCGCAGGCAGAGCATATTTTTGTGGGCAAACGCAAAGATAAACACCGCTATTCCCAGGATGAAATAAATGAGCTTATTGTGGAATATGCTTCGGAAAGAGGCCATGTGGTTCGGCTTAAAGGTGGTGATCCTTTTGTCTTCGGAAGAGGTTCAGAAGAAATCAATTACGCTAAAAGTAAAGGTATTGACACGGGAATTGTGTCAGGAATCACTTCCTCTATCGCCGTGCCGGCAAATGTGGGAATTCCGCTAACGCAAAGAGGTACTTCGGAAAGTTTCTGGGTAATTACCGGAACTACCACCCAGCGTAAACTGTCTGATGATGTTAGATTGGCGGCGCAATCAACTGCTACGGTTGTTATATTAATGGGAATGGGTAAGCTGAATGAAATTGTTGAAATTTTCAGTCGCTGTGGGAAAGAAGATATTCCCGTTGGAGTGATTCAGAATGGAACTACAGTGAATGAGAAATCTGGTTTTGGAACCATAAAAACAATTGAAAAAATAGTTGCCGAAAAACAGTTAACCGCTCCTGCTATTATAGTAATTGGCGAAGTGGTAAAAGAAAGAAATGAATTAAAGGCAGTTTTTGAACAGGTAAATAGCCTTCCGCAGGATTAAGGAATATTGAGAATAGGAAGTGCTTAAGATTATTAAGGTCTAGCTGAACTTGTTTAAGCTTCTCAAAAGATCCTGAAACAAGTTCAGGATGAAGGATGATAGGTCACGCTGAACGGAGTCGGGACATCAGTTTAAAACACCTGCTGAAATGAAAGAGAATTAAGTGTAATGGAAGAAAGAAATGAATTATATCCTGTATTTCTAAAGGTCAACAAGCTGAATATTCTGGTTGTTGGCGGCGGGAATGTGGGTCATGAAAAACTGCATTTTTTGTTCAAATCCAGTCCTAATGCTAACGTGGAAGTTGTGGCGAAGAAGTTTTTGCCGGAAACGGAGGAGTTAGCAAAAAAACACGGTGCAAAATTGACTAAAGGCCGGTATAAGAAGAAATATTTAAAGAAAAAGCACTTCGTAATTGCCGCCACTAACTTTTCACAACTGAACAAGCGTGTTCACAGAGATGCCAAAAAGCGTTACCTGTTGGCAAATATTGCCGATACTCCGGAGTTGTGTGATTTCTATATGGGTGGAATTGTAAATAAAGGGCATGTGAAAATTGCCATTTCCACCAATGGAAAATCCCCCACCACGGCAAAAAGATTACGCCAGTTTTTTGAGGAGGTGATTCCTGAAAATGTTAATCAAATGGTGGAAAATTTAAATGAATACCGCAAATCCATTAAAGGTGATTTTGAAGCCAAAGTGGACCAGATGAATAGTATAACCGAATCCTTAACAGTAAAGAAAGAGAAAAATGATTAAAACAGATATCCTGATAATTGGAGCAGGACCAACCGGATTGTTTACCGTTTTTGAAGCGGGATTGTTAAAGTTAAAAACACACCTGATAGATGCTTTGCCACAACCGGGCGGGCAGTGTTCAGAAATTTACCCAAAGAAACCCATTTATGATATTCCGGCGTTTCCGGAAATTCTTGCGGGAGATTTGGTGGGCAATCTTATGGAGCAGATAAAACCTTTTGAACCTGGATTCACTTTAGGAGAACGTGCCGAAACTTTAGAGAAACAGGAAGATGGCACCTTTATAGTGACTACAAACAAAGGTACTCAACATCATGCTCCTGTAGTAGCGATTGCGGGAGGTTTAGGGTCTTTTGAACCGAGAAAACCCCCTATTAAGAATATTGAAGATTATGAAGATAAAGGGATTTCTTACTTCATTAAAGATCCTGAAGTTTTTCGACATAAAAGAGTAGTAATTGCCGGAGGTGGAGATTCTGCATTGGATTGGGCAATTTATTTAGCCGATGTTGCTGCGGAAGTAGCCCTGGTACATAGAAGACAGGAATTCCGCGGGGCGCTGGACTCTGTTGAGAGAGTTTCTGAACTTGCTAAACTTGGCAAGATTGAAATGATCACTAATGCTGAAGTTGTTGGACTTCGCGGGGAAGATAAACTGGAACAGGTGGTAATTCGCCATAAAGATGAAGCCAGGGGAGAAGAAATAAGAGAGGTGGATGATTTTATTCCCTTGTTCGGACTGTCTCCTAAACTTGGGCCTATAGGTAACTGGGGCTTTGAAATAGAGAAGAATGCTATTAAAGTGGATAATTCTTACGATTATCAAACCAACATTCCCGGGGTTTATGCTATTGGCGATGTAAACACCTACAAAGGAAAGTTGAAACTAATCCTTTCCGGTTTCCACGAAGCGGCTATCATGTGCCAGAGTGCTTACCAGAAAATCTATCCGGATAAAAAATATGTCCTTAAATATACCACCGTTGGAGGTGTGGAAGGATTTGATGGCAGCAAAAAAGAAGCTAAAAAAGAAGTGGTGCAAAGTATTGAGTAAGTAACCATACCAGTCAACGGCCACCCCTCCTCATAAAAAGGAGGGGAGCTGAAAAGTCTAATCTGGGATAGTCATTTTGAAAATCTGTTGGTTCGAGCGCAGTCGAGAACTTTTACATTACCTATTATAAAAGTACCTCTCGATTACGCTGGAGGTGACGCTTTTCCTAAGAAAAAGCTGCATCTTTCCTTTTTTATCGGCAAGGTGGCACTTCAGCAAAGTGGCGGAAGAGTGAATTATTCTTTTTTACAATTATATGGCTCCAGCCGTGCTGGTTTATTTTTCTACCTTTGCTCAAATGCTCAAAATTTCCAATAAAATGAAAGTATTCCTCACACGATTAAATGATGCATACCATTTTGAAACAAAAAATGAACGCGGAGACGTAGTCCATTTAGATAATAAATCAGAAGAAAGTCCGCAGGGGTCCAGTCCTATGGATCTTATTTTAAGGGGAATTGCGGGTTGCAGCAGTATAGATGTGGTGATGATATTAAAGAAACAGCATCTGGAACTGGAGGACCTTCAGGTAGAAGTGGAAGGATTTCGGGAAGATGGTGCTATTCCTAATGTTTTCAAAAAGATTCATCTTAATTTTATTCTGAAGGGGGATGTGCCCGATGCTAAAGCCATGCGGGCGGTGGCATTGTCTATGGAAAAATATTGTTCCGTGGCAAAAATGTTGGAAAAGGCTGCTGAAATCACCTATGAAGTTAACCTTAACGGCAAACTTTTGTAATTAAAGTAATAGTTATGGGGAAGGAGTTGCGGAATGAATCTGCTAACTCCTTTTTCCTTTAACTATAGACCTGATTCATTTATTAACTTTTTCATTAAATCTCTTGCAATTTCGGGGCTTAACCCTATATTTGCTGGTATAAGTTCATTAAATAACACCGTTATCAAGAAAGGTTGAGGGAATAGACCCGGTGAAACCTTAGCAACCCTCCTGTAATGGGAGAAGGTGCTACCTTCTACTTTAGATTTTTTTCTGAAGATAGATAACAAAAGAATACTTCTTCTCTTCTTTTTTGATAATGATTCAGAATACAAAACATGTCGAAAATAGAAGAATTACTTTCTCAAAAAATACTGGTTTTAGACGGCGCCATGGGTACCATGCTTCAGGAATATAAATTTTCTGAAGAAGATTTTCGTGGGGAACGTTTTAAAGACTGGCCGGTGCCATTGCAGGGAAACAACGATTTGTTATCCATTACCCAACCGGAAGCTATCGCTGCCATTCACCGCAAGTATTTTCTTGCCGGTGCTGATATTGTGGAAACCAACACCTTCTCCGGAACTACTATTGCCATGGCTGATTATAAGATGGAAGAGCTGGTTTATGAGCTTAATTTCGAGTCGGCCAAAATTGCTAAATCCGTAGCTGAAGAACTTACTGCTGAAAATCCTGATAAACCCCGTTTTGTGGCCGGCGCTATGGGGCCTACCAACAAGACTGCCAGCATGTCCCCAGATGTAAATGATCCCGGCTTTCGGGCAATTTCCTTTGAAGAGCTTAAAGTTGCTTACCAGCAACAGGCACGTGCATTAATTGAAGGTGGTGTGGATGTTTTGCTGGTGGAAACAGTTTTTGATACGCTTAATGCCAAGGCCGCTTTGTTCGCCATAGATGAACTGAAGGAAGAATTAAATGTTGATGTGCCTATAATGGTAAGCGGTACGATAACCGATGCTTCCGGAAGGACATTATCGGGGCAGACTGCGGAAGCTTTTTTAATTTCTGTCTCTCATATTCCGTTGCTTAGTATCGGATTTAACTGTGCTTTGGGCGCCAAACAGCTTACGCCGCACCTTGAAGTCTTAAATCGTTATGCAAAATTCGGCGTTTCGGCTTATCCTAATGCAGGTCTGCCCAATGCATTTGGTGAGTACGATCAGGACGATCAGGAAATGGCATCACAAATTAAAGAATATATGGAAAAAGGCCTCGTGAATATTATTGGCGGATGCTGTGGAACAACACCGGCTCATATTACAGCTATAGCTAATATGGCTAAAAACTATCAGCCCAGGCCGCTTGTAACCCATCTTCAACCGGAAAGCATTTAAGGACGATGTTAGAAGAAATAAATTCAGACGAAATAAAAAGGAAAGATTCCTCGGGTTTGGAAAATCCTGGTGAGGCGGTACGGCCTTTAAAACTATCGGGACTGGAGCCACTTGTAATTACTCCCAACAGCAATTTTGTAAATGTTGGGGAACGCACCAATGTTGCCGGTTCTAAAAAATTCCTTCGGCTTATAAAGGAAGAAAAATTTGATGAGGCGCTGGAAGTGGCACGGGATCAGGTAGATGGTGGCGCGCAGATTATTGATGTTAACATGGACGATGGTCTTATTGAAGGCAAAGAAGCCATGGTCAAATTTCTGAACCTGGTGGTGGCCGAGCCGGATATTGCCCGGGTTCCTATTATGATAGACAGCTCAAAATGGGAAATTATCGAGGCCGGCCTTCAGGTGGTGCAGGGTAAATGTGTGGTGAATTCCATCAGTTTAAAAGAAGGAGAGGAAGAATTTCTTTCACACGCCCGAAAAATCAGGAGATATGGCGCCGCCGTAATTGTAATGGCTTTTGATGAAGTTGGACAGGCCGATAATTATGAACGCCGGGTGGAAATTGCCAAACGTTCTTATGATCTGCTGGTAAATAAAGTAAAATTTCCTCCTGAAGATATCATTTTCGACCTTAATATTTTTCCTGTGGGAACGGGAATGGACGAGCATAAGCGAAATGCCATAGATTTTATTGAGGGCACGCGCTGGGTAAAGGAGAATCTTCCGCACTGTAGTGTGAGCGGCGGGGTGAGCAATGTTTCATTTTCTTTCCGCGGAAATAATCCTGTGCGTGAAGCCATGCATTCGGTTTTTCTTTATCATGCCATTAAGGCCGGGATGAATATGGGAATTGTGAATCCGGCGCTTTTGGATGTGTACGATAATATCCCGAAGGATTTACTGGAGCATGTGGAAGATGTGATTTTGGACAGAAGAGAGGACGCGACCGAACGCCTGCTATCTTTTGCTGAAAATGTGGTAGGCACAAAACGTGAGAATAAAGTAGATCTTTCCTGGAGGGAAAATCCGCTGCAGGACAGAATTACTCATGCGTTGGTGAAAGGGATTGACGCTTATATTATAGAAGATATTGAAGCTGCCCGTTTGGAAGCCGATAAACCAATTGAGGTGATTGAAGGAAACCTGATGATTGGGATGAATGTGGTTGGAGATCTCTTCGGAAGCGGAAAAATGTTCCTGCCGCAGGTGGTAAAGTCGGCGAGGGTAATGAAAAAAGCTGTGGCCTATTTACTTCCTTATATTGAAGCCGATAAATCCAATAAAAGGCAGTCGGCTGGAAAGGTGTTAATGGCAACTGTGAAAGGAGATGTACACGATATTGGTAAAAACATAGTAAGCGTGGTGCTGGGTTGTAATAATTATGAAATTATCGATTTGGGAGTAATGGTCCCTCCTGAGAAAATTATTGAAACCGCCAAAGCTGAAAATGTGGACGCCATAGGTTTAAGCGGATTAATTACACCGTCGCTGGACGAAATGGTTTTTCTGGCCAAAGAGATGCAGCGACAAAATTTTGAAGTTCCGTTGTTAATTGGCGGCGCTACTACTTCCAAAGCGCATACGGCGGTAAAGATAGACCCGCAGTATCACCATGCGGTGGCACATGTGAATGATGCTTCCCGTGCAGTTACGGTAGTAGGTGATTTGCTGAAAGAAACTACCCGCGAAAAATATAAAAGTGACCTGAAAGCGGAATATGACAAATTTCGGGCAAACTTTAAAAAGAGGAGCAAAGTCAAAAGTTTTCTGAATATTTCCCAGGCCCGCCGGAATAAGTATAAAATAGATTGGCAAAAAACTTCAATTTGTAAACCGCATAAACCCGGCGTACAGATACTTGAAGAATTCGACCTGAAGAAACTGGAAAAATATATTGACTGGTCACCGTTTTTCAGAAGCTGGGATTTGCATGGCCGTTATCCCAATATTTTGAAGGATGAAAAAGTGGGAGAGCAGGCGCAAATCCTTTTTGACGATGCCCAGGTTTTACTGAAAAGGATTCTGGATAATAAACTGCTGAAAGCGAAGGCGATATTTGGCATTTTTGAAGCCAATTCTGTTAACGACGATGATATTGAAGTCCGTTATAAGGAAGGTTCCGAAGAAAAGACAAAACTTTTCAGAACGTTAAGACAGCAACTAAAGAAGCATGGAGAAAAGCCAAATTTCGCCCTGGCAGATTTTATTGCGCCAAAGGAAACTGGAATTCAGGATTATCTGGGATTTTTCTGTGTAAGTACCGGCTTCGGGACCCAGGAGTTGGCTTCAGAATTTGAAAAAAATCATGACGATTATAACTCAATTATGATCAAGGCCCTTGCTGATCGTTTAGCGGAAGCTTTTGCAGAATATCTTCATAAGCAGGTTCGTACTGAGGACTGGGGTTATGCTCCGGATGAAAATCTTTCTAATGAAGAATTGATCAAAGAAACGTACAAAGGGATTCGGCCCGCACCGGGTTATCCTGCCTGTCCGGACCATCTGGAGAAACTGAATATTTGGGAACTGTTGAAAGTGGAGGAGAAAATCGGGGTAAAACTAACCGAAAGCCTGGCAATGTGGCCGGCAGCGAGTGTTAGTGGTTATTATTTTGCCAATCCCGAGGCCAGGTATTTCGGATTGGGAAAAATTAAAGAAGACCAGGTAAAGGATTTTGCTGAAAGAAAAGGCATCAGTTTAAAAAAGGCCGAAAAATGGCTCAATCCTAATATTGCTGATTGAGTTAAAGATTGAGACCTCACAGGTTTTTAAAACCCGTGAGGTCTTCCAAAAATAAGTTTGGCAACGTCAAGCTGAATTTATTTCAGCTTCTCAAAGATTCTGAAACAAGTTAAGAATGACGGGCTTGAAAATTAGAAAATAATCGCGTTAGGCCCGGAAGAAAATTTGGTTAGACCTGCAAGGTTTTTAAAACCTTGTAGGTCTTGAAAGAAATATTGCTGTGAGGAAGTGGAGATTGAAAATTAATAGATGAAATAATCGCGTTAGGGATTGCAGCGGCATCCTTTTTTACTGTACGCAGCGCAGCGGAGTACAGTGAAAAAGATAAAGCGGAAAGCCCGGGCCTGTAAGGCAACGCCAAAAAAATAAAAGATTTTAGATTTACATGAAAGTTACAGAACACATTAAAAAAGCGAATGGTAAAACTTTGTTTTCCTTCGAGATAATTCCGCCAAAAAAGGGAAAAAATATTCAGGAATTATATGATAATATAGATCCTTTAATGGAGTTTAAACCACCTTTTATTGATGTGACCACTTCGCGTGAAGAATATGTTTATGTGGAAAGGGAAGGGCTGCTAGACCGGCAAATTACGCGTATGCGGCCTGGAACGGTTGGAATTTGTGCGGCCATAAAACATAAATATAATGTAGATACTGTGCCACATGTGCTTTGTGGCGGTTTTACCAAACAGGAAACAGAATATTTGCTGGTTGATTGTCATTACCTTGGAATCGAAAATGTAATGGCGTTGAGGGGGGATGCCATGAGCCATCAAAAATATTTTGAACCTTCGGAAGGTGGTAATAATTATGCCTGCGAACTGGTGGAGCAAATTCAGAACCTTAATAATGGCAAATATCTGCACGATGTTATTGAAGCCGACCATAAATCTGATTTTTGCATAGGAGTGGCCGGATATCCCGAAAAACACCTGGAAGCGCCATCATTAAATTCAGATATGAGGCGGCTAAAGGAAAAAGTGGATAAAGGCGCCGACTATATTGTGACCCAGATGTTTTTTGATAATTCCAAATTTTTCAAATTTGTGGAAGATGCCAAAAAAGCAGGCATTAACGTACCAATTATTCCGGGGATTAAACCAATTGCTACTAAACGGCATCTGCAGTTGCTGCCCCAGGTGTTTAGAATAGATCTTCCCGAGGAATTGATTTTAGAAGTGGAAAAATGCGATACCAATGCTGAGGTAAGACAGGTGGGAGTTGACTGGTGCATTACCCAATCTAAAGAATTGATGGATGCTGGTGTGCCGGTGCTGCATTATTATTCCATGGGGAAAAGTTCCAATATTCAAAAAATAGCCAACGCAATTTTTTAGAAGCTTTGATTAAGAACCTTTTGCCTAAATAGTTTAGCTTTGCGGGCATGAGTAGATTTGCCCCGTACCTGCTTATTTTATGTTGTGGATTTTTGAGTGCCCAGGAGAAGGATCCGGAGATGTATTCTCTTGAAGCCAGCTATTTCTATGGCAGCATTATACAACACAGCCCCGATATTGCCCATTTAATAACGGGCCATCCTACGGGCTTAATTGTGAGTTTTCAGAAAAAAACTTTTGGATATAAGGCATGGGAACGCCGTTATAATTATCCCGACGTTGGCTATTCCTTTACTTATCAGAATTTAAAAAATGAACATTTAGGGCAGAATTACGGACTTTATGCACACCTGAATTTCTATTTTTTAAAGCGGAATCTTATGCTGCGGGTAGGACAGGGACTGGCCTATGCCTCCAATCCTTATGATGCAGATGAGAATTACCAGAATAACGCCTACGGTTCCCGTATTTTAAGCTCCACTTATTTGATGGGGAATTATCGCAAGGAGAATCTTTTTAATGGCTTCGGAATCCAGGCCGGTGTGTCGCTTTTGCATTATTCCAACGCCGACTTTAAATCGCCCAATTCCAGCACGAATACTTTTGCTTTTAATATTGGGATGAATTATACACTGGATTATGAAGAGATTCCGGCTTATATTCCGAAGCAAGAGGGAGATATAAATTATACCGAACCAGTTCATTTTAATTTCGCTTTAAGAGGGGGCATAAACACTATGGGGGTGATAGGATCAGAACATTATCCGTTTTTTACCGCTGCCGTTTTTGCCGATAAAATTTTAAACCGTAAAAGTACGCTGCAGGCCGGTGCCGAATTTTTCTATTCCAAAGCCCTGAAGGAATATATTTATTACCAGTCGGTTGCTTTTCCTGCAGGGCATACCACGGGTAACGAAGATTCTAACCGGGTAGGGATTTTTGTGGGGCATCAGCTTAGTTTTAATAAACTTTCGGTGATCACCCAGTTAGGCTATTATGTTTATTACCCATACACCGAATATGTAAGCCAGTTATATAACAGGATTGGATTGGGTCGAAAAATTACTGAAGACTGGTGGGTCTCGGCTACGGTACGATCCCATGGCGCCAATGCGGAAGCTGTGGAATTCTCTTTAGGATACAGGTTATGAAAAAATTGCTGTACATATTATTGCTGAGCCTGAGTTTTACAGGTTGTTCTCCTGAAGAAGCGGCAACCTGCTTTAACAGTGCAGGAGATATTGTTAAAGATGAAGTAGAAGTAGCTGTTTTTGATGAAATTATAGTGTATGAAAGGGTGAAATTATTTATTCAGCAGGGGCCGGAGCAAAAAGTGGTGATAGAAACCGGGGAGAATTTAAGGAATGAGGTTTCGGTAGATGTGGAGAATGGAAGACTGAATATTAGGAACAACAATTCCTGCAACCTCTTTCGGGATTATGAAATCACAAAAGTTTATGTGACCGTTCCTGACCTTACCTGGTTGCAGAACAGCAGCGGCAGCACTGTTGAGAGTATTGGCGTGCTGAAATTTGAAAATTTGTGGCTGCGTTCATTCAATCAGGAGGAAGATCCTGATATTCTTACAGTGGGAGATTTTAAGCTGAATCTTGATGTGGAAAACCTAAGGATTACCAATGATCAATATTCAAACTATTTTCTTTCGGGGAAAGTAGAAAATATAAATGCATTTTTCGCAGCGGGCGACGGCAGGCTGGAAGCCGAAAATTTAATCGTTCAGCATTATGATATTTTTCACCGCGGCACCAATAAAATGATCCTGAATCCGCAGCAATCAATTATTGGTGAAATAAGGAGTTTTGGAGATGTGATTTGCGTAAACCGACCGTCTGTGGTAAATGTGGAAGAGTTTTATAAAGGTAAACTGATTTTTCCCCCAACCCCCGAAGGGGGCTTCTAGTATTAGGTCACCTCGAGCGGAGTCGAGAGGTTCTTTTTCAGGATGATAATAAAATTCAGAACCGCGCTTTTAGATTGAAAAATTTCACTTGTGAAATTTTTTCTACGTAACTCCCCCTTCGGGGGCTGGGGGGATTGAGGGATTAGTCAATTCAGCAAATAAACTTTCCAGGTTCTTTGTTTTCCGGTTTAGTTGAAGCGTTTTTAATCCGTTATCATGCGCGAAATCAAAAACAGCAGGCCGCATGTCTTTTTCAGTATTAAAAGTCAGTTCATACATAAAACCGCCGGTGTTTTTTACCTTAATTATATGAGGAATGCTTTGTAAAGCCACTTCTTCAATTCGGTAATCAAATTCCACCGTTATAATTTGCTCATTTTCATCCCGGAGTTCAGCTATTTTCTTGTCGGCCACCACTTTTCCGTGGTCAATAATAATCACCCTTTCACAAATAGCCTCCACTTCCTGCATAATATGAGTAGAAAGAAAAATGGTTTTGTCTTTCCCGATATTCCGGATGAGATTGCGGATTTCCACGAGCTGATTTGGATCCAGTCCGGTAGTGGGTTCATCTAAAATAAGAACTTCCGGGTCGTGAAGCAAAGCTGAAGCCAGGCCCACGCGCTGCCGGTAACCTTTAGAAAGCTGCTCAATTTTCTTGTTTGCTTCGGGAGTAAGGCGGGTAAGTTCAATTACCTCCTCAATTCTGTTTTTGTCTATATTATAGATGTTAGCATTAAAAGCAAGATATTCCCTGACGTACATTTCAGGATAAAGCGGATTATGTTCCGGTAAATAGCCTGTTCCTTTCTGAATTTTATGAATATCCTCGTTTAGCGGGATTCCGTTTACGGCAGCTTTCCCTTCCGAAGCAGGCAAATATCCGGTAAGGATTTTCATCAAAGTAGATTTTCCCGCTCCATTGGGGCCTAAAAAACCAACAATTTCACCGCGGGCTATAGAAAATGAAACCTTATCCAGGGCTTTCTGTTCTCCGTAATATTTAGAAATTCCTTCTACTGAAATGGACATTTTGCTCTTTTTCCCAAAAATAAGTATTTATTAGTTCGTTTTTAAGCAGAAGAGGATTACATTTTACTATTCAGTCTTTAAATGATTCGGAAAAAATTATAGGTGATAAAGATTAATTTTAGGAATTTTTTTGCAATATGTGATTCCGGAAAAGGATTTGGTAAAAAGCGTAAAAAACAGAAGAAAACAAGGTTTTATTCTGAAATTAAATATTATTTTAGCCCTGTAACAATGAAACAATGAGCAATTTAATTACCTGGAACGCATTCTATTATTTTTATTTCTTTACCAGAGATAGGATCGGGAATGCTATGTAATTAAATAAGCTGAAAATTATATAAAGTCCCGATCTAAAATCGGGACTTTTTTTTTAGATCAGTTTTAAATGAATAAGAAAATAGCAATTCAGGGAATCCAGGGTTCCTTTCATCATCTGGTGGCCCAGCAATATTATCACGAAAATGTGGAGGTGCTGGAATGTATGTCCTTTAGAGAGTTAATTGCTGCGTTGGTTTCAGGGGAGGCAGATGAAGCGGTGATGGCTATAGAAAATTCTATCGCCGGCTCTATTTTACCGAATTACGCAATGGTAGATGAGAATAATGTAAAGGTAATCGGCGAGCATTACATTCCTATTGATATGAACCTGATGGCTTTGCCGGGGCAGAGCATTGAGAAGATTAAAAAAGTGTTTTCTCATCCTATGGCTTTGTTACAATGTAAAGATTTCTTTAAAAAATATCCGCATATAAAACTGATCGAGGATGCTGATACTGCGGAAGTGGCTAAAAGAATTCATGAGCAGCAACTAAAACACGTTGGAGCCGTGGCCAGCAAAGCGGCAGCCGATATTTTTGAATTGGAAACTTTAGCTGAAAGCATCCATACTAAAAAGAATAATGCCACCAGGTTCCTTTTGCTTAGTATGAAAAAGAAGGAGCCAAATGGAGAAAAGATAGACAAGGCATCTTTAAAATTTGAACTGGAAAGCAAACGCGGTAGTCTGGTTTCGGTATTGAATATTATCAGGGATTTTAACCTGGATATGACCAAGATTCAGAGTATGCCAATTATTGAAACACCCTGGCGGTACTCATTTTTTATAGATGTGATTTTTGAAGAATACGAAGAATTTCAGAAAGCGATGGAAATTCTAAAAGTAATGACAGAGCAGTTAAAAATTTTTGGGACTTATAAAAACAGTTTGTAATGGTACTACAGGCAAGAAGATTAGACAATGTGCAGGAATATTATTTTTCCGGCAAATTACGCGAGGTGCGGGCGCTTGAAGCCGCTGGGAAACCCATTATTAATTTGGGAATCGGCAGTCCAGATCTGGCACCGCCACAGCAGGTAATTTCGAAATTGAATGAAGCCCTGTCAAACCCGGGCGCGCATCAATATCAGCCGTATAAGGGTACAGCGGAATTCCGGAATGCCATTAGAGATTTTTATAAAAACCACTATTCCGTAGCATTAAATGCTGAAACTGAAATTCTGCCTTTAATGGGAAGCAAGGAGGGGATTACCCATATTTCCATGGCCTTTTTAAATGAAGGGGACCAGGTTTTAATTCCCAATCCCGGATATCCAACTTATTCTTCGGTTACAAATTTAGTTGAAGCCGAAGCAGTTTATTATGAACTGAATGCTGAAGGCGGCTGGCTTCCGGATTTAAAAAAGCTTGCCGAAAAAGACCTGAGCAAGGTGAAATTAATGTGGGTGAATTATCCTCATATGCCTACCGGAGCTTCCGCAAATGATGAATTTTTTGCTGAACTTATTGCTTTTGCCAAAAAACATGAGATTCTTATTGTAAATGATAATCCTTACAGTTTTATTCTGAATGATAATCCGCAAAGTATCTTGAAAACTGAAGGAGTCAAAGAAGTGGTGCTGGAGCTGAATTCCCTTAGCAAAAGTTTTAATATGGCCGGCTGGCGGATTGGTATGGTGTGCGGGAGCGAAAGCAATATCGATACCATCCTGAAGGTGAAAACCAATATGGACAGCGGGATGTTTTTTCCTTTACAGGCAGGGGCCGCTGAAGCCTTAAGATTGGACAAAAAATGGTTTGCTGATCAAAACAAGATTTATAAAAGCAGGAAAGATAAAGTACTTGAACTTGCTGCGGCATTAAATTGTGTGCCCGAAAAAGACCAGCAGGGAATGTTTATCTGGGCAAGAGTACCGGAAGGAAAAACTTCGGAAGGATTTGTGGACGAGCTATTGCATACCTATGATATGTTTACCGCACCCGGATTTATTTTCGGGAGCCAGGGAGAAGGCTACATCAGGTTTTCGCTTTGTACTTCGGAAGAAAATATAGCAGAAGCTGTTAAACGCGTAAAGAAATCCGCATGATGCCGGACGCAAAAAATTAGCTACAAACAGGAGGATTATAAGCCTGTGAAGAATTTCCAAAATGGGATTAAAATAATGAACAGATGAAAGTCTATATTATAGGAATAGGATTAATAGGCGGTTCTTTTGCGCTGGATGTAAAGGAAAATTTTCCCGAAGCTAAAGTTTTTGGAATAGATGCCAGCGAGCCGCATATTTCCAAAGCCAAAGAATTAAAGCTCATCAGCGAATCGGCTGTAATGGCTGATTTAAAAAATGCCGACGTGGTTTTTATCGCTGTGCCGGTAGACGCGAGTATTGAGGTGACCAAAAAAGTGCTGGATGAAATTGGGGAAAATACATTGGTGATTGATGCGGGTTCTACAAAATCTAAATTATGCGCGGCGGTTTCAGAACATGCGAAAAGAAGAAACTTCCTGGCCGCTCATCCTATTTCGGGAACAGAATATTCGGGGCCGGAAGCGGCTATCCCGGATCTTTTCCGCGGAAAAACCAATATTATTTGCGAAGTGGAGAAAACGGCTTTTAAACTTCAGGAAAGAGCAATGGAAATTTTCAGCAAACTGGGCATGCGCATTAGGTATATGGATCCTGAATCCCACGACCGGCATATTGCTTATGTTTCACATTTATCGCACATCAGCTCCTTTATGTTAGGAAAAACCGTGCTGGAAAAAGAGAAAAATGAGCGGGATATTTTTGATCTGGCCGGCAGTGGATTTGCTTCCACGGTAAGATTGGCTAAAAGTTCCCCGGCCATGTGGTCGCCCATTTTTCAGCAAAATAAAGAAAATGTCCTGGAGACTTTAAATGAATATATTCATAATCTTACGCAATTTAAAACGCTTATTGAAAATGAAGATTTTGAAGAAGTTTTTAAGGAAATGGAAAGGACAAATCACATAAAATCAATTTTAAACGGAATCAACTAATACTACTTAAATTACATTAAAATGGAAAACAAGAAAGAACTTAGAAACTGGCTGGACAATTTTGGACTGGATCATCCCCTTGTGATTGCCGGCCCATGTAGCGCAGAGACCGAGGACCAGGTTTTGAAAATCGCGCACCAGCTTAAAGATACAGATGCCACGGTTTTACGTGCGGGAATCTGGAAACCCAGAACAAGGCCTGGAAATTTTGAAGGTGTTGGCGCACTTGGTTTAAAATGGCTAAAAAAAGCCAAGGAAGAGACCGGAATGCTTACCACTACTGAAGTTGCCAATACTGCCCACGTAGACCTGGCGCTGGAAAATGATGTGGATATTCTTTGGATTGGCGCACGTACCACAGTTTCTCCTTTTATTGTTCAGGAAATTGCAGATGCCCTGAAGGGAACAGATAAAGTGGTACTGGTGAAAAATCCTGTAAACCCAGATCTTTCCCTTTGGTTAGGAGCTGTGGAACGTTTTTATACTGCAGATATTAAAAATCTAGGAGTGATTCACCGTGGATTTTCGGCTTACGAAAAGACTAAATATCGAAACAATCCGGAGTGGCAGATAGTTATTGAACTTCAGAATAAATTTCCAGACCTTCCGTTGATTCTTGATCCTTCTCACATTGCCGGTCGCCGTGACATTATTTTTGATCTATGCCAGACTGCCCTGGATTTGAATTACGACGGATTAATGGTGGAAACCCATCACACTCCTGATGAAGCATGGAGTGATGCCAAACAGCAGATAACGCCGGAAACATTAGTTCAGATTATGAAAGATTTAAAAATCAGAAAAGAAGTTTCAGAAAGTGAAGAATTTCAAAAAAAACTGAATAACCTGAGAGCGCAAATTGATGTTGCCGATAATCAGCTAATTGAGTTGCTTGCTAAAAGAATGAGAGTTTCTGATGAAATTGGAAAGGTGAAGAAATCTCAGAATGTTTCAGTTCTTCAAACCAAGAGATGGAATGAAATTCTAGGAAAAATGGTGCTGGAAGGTGAGCAACATGGCCTGAGTGAAGAATTTATCCTGCGTCTTTTTAAGGCCGTGCATCAGGAATCTATTAATCACCAGGAGAAGGTTATGAAAGCTTAACATGGTTTGTTTACATTGTTTTTTGCTTTAAAAGCAAGCAGTAATTTCTATTTTAGCAGACCTTACGGGTTTCCAGAACCTGTGAGGTCTAAATGAGCATAAATGAAAGGCACGGTATATAAATCCACAGGAAGCTGGTATCAGGTAAAAACTGAAACAGGAGCGCTCTACAACTGCCGCATTAAAGGGAAATTCCGCATTAAGGGAATAAAGAATACAAATCCTGTTGCTGTTGGTGACAGGGTGGTTTTTGATCCTGAAGAGCAGCAGGGTGAGGAGCAGCAGGGCGTGATAAAAAAAATAGAAGAGCGGGAGAATTACATTATTCGCAAATCGGTAAATCTTTCCAAGCAAACCCACATTATAGCATCCAACATAGATCAGGTTTTTCTGATGGTCACGCTTAACAATCCGCCAACCTTTACCAGTTTTATAGACCGCTTTCTGGTAACTGCTGAAGCTTATGATATAAAAGCAGTTATCCTTTTCAATAAAATAGATACTTATAATGAAGAGGAGACGCTTGAAATTAAATTCCTGGCCAAACTTTATCGGGATATCGGGTATGAGTGCATAGGTATTTCAGCAAAAACCGGCAAAAATGTTGACAAGGTAAAGGAGATGATGCTTGGTAATATCAGCATGTTTTCCGGGCATAGTGGAACGGGAAAGTCTACGCTTATAAATGCCCTGGAACCTT
This sequence comes from Autumnicola musiva, assembly GCF_031846585.1. Classification (NCBI taxonomy): domain Bacteria; kingdom Pseudomonadati; phylum Bacteroidota; class Flavobacteriia; order Flavobacteriales; family Flavobacteriaceae; genus Autumnicola; species Autumnicola musiva. The sequence continues at coordinate 46,360 of NZ_JAVRHK010000007.1, read as the reverse complement.
CTCTGCAGTTAAAAACTTCGGAAATTTCTGAGCAGCACCGGCAGGGCCAACATACGACCACCTTTGCAGAAATGTTCGACCTGAGTTTTGATGCGCGTATTATTGATACTCCCGGAATAAAAGGTTTTGGCGTGGTAGATATGGAGAAAGAAGAAATCGGTGATTATTTTCCTGAATTTTTTGAGCTGAAGCAGGATTGTAAATTTTACAATTGCCTGCACCTGGAAGAGCCAAAATGTGCCGTAAAAGAGGCTTTGGAAGAAGGAGAAGTAGCCTGGTCCCGGTATAAAAGTTATTTGCAGATTATGGAAGGCGAAGACGAAAATTACCGGATAGATAATTATTCAAAATAATGAGAGTAGTATTACAACGAGTTTCAGAAGCATCAGTAACCATCAACCACAGGGTGAATGCAGTAATAGAAGAAGGATTATTGATCTTGCTGGGAATAGAAGATAAAGATGGGGATGAGGATATTGAGTGGCTGTGCAACAAGATTGTGAAAATGCGCATTTTTAATGATGATGAGGATGTAATGAACCTTTCCCTACTGGATATTGATGGAGATGCCATTGTGGTAAGTCAGTTTACGCTGCATGCCGGCACTAAAAAGGGCAACCGCCCCAGTTATATTAGAGCAGCCAGACCTGAGGTGGCCATTCCGCTTTACGAGAAATTTATTGAAGTGCTGGAAGAAAAGCTGGATAAAATGGTAGGTACGGGAGAGTTTGGAGCAGATATGAAAGTTTCACTAGTTAACGATGGCCCGGTAACAATTTTAATGGACTCTAAAAATAAAGAATAAAAATGAATATACAGGACGCTCAAAAAGCGGTTGACGAATGGATTAATGAACACGGCGTTCGTTATTTTAATGAACTTACCAACATGGCCCAGCTTACCGAAGAAGTAGGAGAGGTAGCCAGGATCATTGCCCGGCGGTATGGGGAACAGAGCGAGAAAGAAAGTGATAAAAATAAAGACCTTGGAGAGGAACTGGCAGATGTGCTTTTTGTAGTTTTATGCCTCGCAAACCAAACCGGTGTGAACCTGCAGGAATCTTTTGATAAGAAGCTTGATCTTAAAACGAAGAGGGACCATGACCGTCACCATAATAACGAAAAGCTAAAGGATGGGCTTTAAAAGTATCATGTCACAGAGAAAATACTGGCGATCGGTAATTGTACTGGGCCTGGTGTTTGCAGTTATCTACACCCTTATCTCAATTATTTTTGAATACGGGAACTTTGCATTCGAACAATATTACAAAGATCATATTGCGAATAACACGGTAAAATATGTGATTGGCCAGATTGGGGCGGCTCTTTTTTATGGGCTAATTGTGTCCTATGGGCAATTTCGTGCAAAGGAAAAACGGGAGAAGAATTCAAATTAGAAAAAATGGATATTAAAATATCACATGATCAAAAAAACCTTTCCGGAAATCTACAGATTACCGGTTCAAAAAGCGAATCTAACCGGCTCCTTATCCTGAAGGCATTGTACCCTAATATTGAAGTAGAGAATATTTCCAATAGTGATGACACCCAGGTCATGCAAAAAGCATTAAATTCTAAAGATGAAGAAATTGATATTCATCATGCGGGCACTGCAATGCGTTTTCTTACCGCATATTTTGCATCTCGTGAAGGCAGGGAAGTAGTGCTTACGGGAAGCAAGCGAATGCAAGAGCGGCCGGTAAAATTACTTGTAGATGCCCTGGAAAGTCTTGGAGCAGATATCTCTTATGAAAAAAATGAAGGATTTCCTCCTTTACGAATAAAAGGCAGAAAACTGGAAAAAAACCGGGTGGCGCTTCAGGCCAATATCAGTAGCCAGTATATTTCAGCTTTAATGCTTATTGCCCCTTCGATGCCTGATGGACTGGAAATAAAACTGGAGGGGCAAATCACTTCAACGCCCTATATTCAAATGACGCTGGAAATATTACAAAATGCCGGAATTAAAGGTGATTTTAAGAAGAACATAATTCAAATTCAGCCGGAAAAAGAATTGTCTTCAAAGACCATCAATATTGAATCCGACTGGAGTTCGGCTTCTTATTTTTACAGTATTGCGGCCGTTTGTGAAGAAGCGGAAATAAAACTTTCCAACTATCGCAAAACAAGTCTGCAGGGCGATTCCTGTTTGGCCGAAATTTACGAAAAATTTGGGGTGGAGACCGAATATGATAAAGATACTGTTATTCTGCGGAAAAAGCCGTGGAAAAGACCTAAGCTGATTTCTGAAAACCTTCACAATTCACCAGATATTGCGCAGACAATTGCAGTAACCTGCCTGGCTTTGGGGATTGAATGCCAGCTTGATGGCCTGCATACTCTTAAAATTAAAGAAACTGACCGCCTGGTAGCTTTAAAAACTGAAATGGAAAAATTTGGGGCAAGGATAGATATTACCCAGAACAGTCTTAGACTTTTTCCATTAAAAGAACTGGCCGCAAATGTTTCCGTAGAAACATATAATGACCACAGAATGGCCATGGCATTTGCACCTTTGGCCCTTAGAGTGAGCCTGAATATTAAAGATGCAGGAGTAGTTTCCAAATCTTATCCATCTTTTTGGGAAGACCTGGAAAAACTGCAATTTTCAGTGGAATGAAGCCAGGAATAAATCAATTTCTAAATAAAACCTTATTTACTTGACAACCCCTATGTTGAGGTTGTATATTTGCGCCCTTTAAAAACTCAATTATGGGAATGAAACTTTCACACTTCAATTTTGAACTTCCAAAAGAACTTTTGGCTGAATATCCTTCTGAAAACAGGGATGAAGCAAGGCTAATGGTTCTTAACAGGAAAGATCAAACTATTGAACACAAACAATTTAAGGATATTTTAGATTATTTCAATCCGCAGGATGTAATGGTATTGAACAATACCAAAGTATTTCCCGCCAGGCTTTTTGGAAATAAAGAAAAAACAGGGGCCAGAATTGAGGTTTTTCTTTTAAGGGAGTTGAATCCTGAAACAAAATTGTGGGATGTGTTGGTAGATCCCGCCCGAAAAATAAGGATTGGGAACAAACTTTATTTTGGCGATGATGAAAGCCTTGTAGCTGAAGTTATAGATAATACCACTTCCAGAGGGCGTACCCTAAGATTTTTGTATGATGGTTCTTATGTAGATTTCAGGCAAAAATTGAATGATTTAGGGGAAACCCCACTTCCGAAGTATATCAAAAGAGAAGTCGAGCCTTCAGATGAGGAACGTTATCAAACAATTTATGCCAAGAAAGAAGGAGCAGTTGCTGCGCCTACTGCCGGTCTTCATTTTTCAAAACACCTTTTGAAACGACTTGAAATTAAGGGAATTGATTTTGCTGAAGTGACCCTGCATGTTGGACTTGGAACATTTAGCCCCGTAGAGGTGGAAGATCTTTCCAAACATAAAATGGACAGTGAAGAAGCATTTATTGATAAGACAGCTGTAGGCACCATTAATAAGGCAAAAATTGAAAAACGTAAAGTTTGTGCAGTGGGAACCACGGTAATGAGAGCTCTTGAAAGTTCTGTTTCTTCTAATCTAACACTGAATGAATTTGCCGGATGGACTAATAAATTTATTTTTCCTCCTTACGATTTTAGCATTGCAAATTGTATGGTAACCAATTTCCATACTCCAAAATCTACTTTGCTTATGATGGTTTCGGCTTTTGCAGGACATGATTTTATGAAAAGAGCTTATGATGAAGCGGTGAAAGAAAATTATAAATTTTATACTTACGGTGATGCAATGCTGATATTGTAGCCGTTAAAACTATTATTTTTGAAATAGGCCTCACAGGTTTCTAAATCCTGTGAGGTCTTTTGTATTTTTGCAGTGTGAAAAATGACAAAAAAGATATACGGGCTTTAACCAAAAAGCAACTTCAGGAATTCTTTGTTTCCCAGGGGGATAAATCTTTTAGGGGAACACAGGTTTATGAATGGCTGTGGAATAAAAGTGCCCATACATTCGAGGAAATGACGAATGTTTCCAAGGAAACACGGGAGATGCTGAAGAATAATTTTGTTATTAATCATATTCGCGTAGACCAGATGCAGCGTAGCAGCGATGGTACCATAAAAAATGCTGTAAAGTTGCATGACAGTCTTACAGTAGAATCGGTTCTTATTCCTACTCCTAAGCGTACTACCGCATGTGTATCCTCCCAGGTTGGCTGTAGCCTGGATTGCCAGTTTTGTGCTACGGCAAAACTAAAGCGCATGCGTAATCTGAATCCTGATGAGATTTATGATCAGGTAGTGGCTATAGACAACGAGAGTCGGCTGTATTTTGATAAGCCACTTTCCAATATAGTTTTTATGGGTATGGGGGAGCCACTGATGAATTACAAAAACGTAATGAAATCAATTGAAAAAATTACCTCAAAGGATGGATTGGGAATGTCTCCAAAACGTATAACAGTTTCAACCTCGGGGGTGCCGAAAATGATTAAAAAACTGGCAGATGATGAGGCGAAAATTAAACTTGCTGTGTCGCTTCATTCTGCTATAGACGAAGTACGTACGCAAATTATGCCTTTTAATGCCACTTTTCCACTTAAAGATTTAAAGGAAGCTTTGGAATACTGGTATTCTAAAACCAAAAGCCGTATTACCTATGAGTATATCGTATGGAAAGGAATTAACGATAATGAAGCTGCAGCAAGGGCTTTGGTTGATTTTTGTAAAGCCGTACCCTGTAAGGTAAATCTTATAGAATATAATCCTATAGATGACGGGCATTTTCAGCAGGCATCTGCTCAGGCCACAGATATGTATCAAAATATGCTTGAAAGAAATGGAATAACCGTCACCGTCCGGCGCTCCAGGGGTAAAGATATTGATGCAGCTTGCGGCCAGCTTGCAAATAAATCGGCTTAAATGCCATTGCAGAAAGCAGTTATTAAAGTTCACATAAAAACTTATCTTTGCTGACTGCTTTATGAAGGTGATTTCCCAAATAAAACTTCCGGTGGAAAAAGAGATGGAACTTTTCGAAAAAAAGTTCTTCCAGTCTATGTCTTCAAAAGTTGCGCTGCTCAACCGTATCACCCACTATATAGTAAATCGTAAGGGGAAACAAATGCGCCCTATGTTTGTGTTTTTAGTGGCTAAGATGGTTTCTGAAGGCACTGTAAATGAAAGAACCTACCGTGGAGCCTCTGTTATTGAGCTTATTCATACCGCAACACTTGTACATGATGATGTGGTTGATGATTCTAACCGCCGGCGCGGCTTTTTCAGTATAAATGCCCTTTGGAAAAACAAGATTGCCGTATTGGTTGGAGATTATCTTTTGTCCAAAGGCCTGCTGCTTTCTATCGATAATAATGACTTTGACCTTTTAAAAATTATTTCTGTAGCAGTACGGGAAATGAGCGAAGGGGAGTTGCTACAGATTGAAAAGGCAAGAAGGCTGGATATTACCGAAGCGATATATTATGATATTATCCGGCAAAAAACAGCGACTTTAATTGCAGCTTGTTGTAGCCTGGGTGCAGCCTCGGTAAAACCTGATAGTGACGAAATCCCTAAGATGAGAAGGTTTGGTGAATTAATAGGTATGGCCTTCCAAATAAAGGACGATTTGTTTGATTACGGTGAAGAAAAAATTGGTAAACCAACGGGTATAGACATTAAAGAGCAAAAAATGACCTTGCCGCTTATTTACACCCTAAATAATTGTTCTGATAAAGAAAAGTCCTGGCTGATTAATTCGGTTAAGAACCATAACAAAGATAAGAAGCGGGTGAAGGAAGTAATTGTTTTTGTAAAAGAAAGTGGTGGACTTGATTATGCGGAAAAAAAAATGATGAAATTTCAAAAAGAGGCACTTCTAATTCTGGAAAGCTATTCTTCTTCTCCCTATCGTAATGCTTTGGAATTAATGGTTAATTATGTTATAGAAAGGAAAAAGTAATTTCACTCAGCTTTTTTGAGGCAGGTAAAACATACATTTCAAAAGTTTATTGTTCCTTCTGATAACCTATACAAAATTTAATCCCTCATTAAAAGGCTTAATTCCCTGTATTTAGCTTTCAGATTTTGAAATCGTTTTATATTATCAGGCTAGAGCGGTTTAGAATTTTAGAAATCTTCACTGGCTTCTTCGCCGTTGATATCATCGGTTTCATGAATTTCTTCATCAATTTCCTCTTCTACCTTTTTAGCGCCATCTTTTAATTTTTCCCCCGCTTTACGGGCATTGTCTTCAATGTCTTCTCCTATTGCCTCAACTGCATCTTTAGTTTTATCCTGGGTGCTTTCCCGGCAGGATACAAGAAGCATAGCAGCAAGAGTTAAGGCAAAAAAAATCTGATTTTTCATCGTCTTATATTTAAAGTTCAAAAAAAGCCATCTGCAGGTCGTGCAAGATGGCTTCCTTTATTAGTTCCGAAGAATGGATATTTACATATTATCGTCAGTGTTCTCCATTTCGTCTTCCACTTCATTTCCTGCATCTTCAGCAGCATTTTCGATATTGTTACCTGCTTCCTCTGCAGATTCTTCAATTTCGTTTCCTATTTCTTCAACATCGTTTTCAGCATCTTCCTGAGTTGTTTCTCTACAAGAGTAGATTGATAAAGACATAGTTGCTACTGCGAATAATAAAAATAATTTTTTCATTGTAATATTTGTTTAATTAGTTGAAACAACAAATTTAAACTATTTTTTAATTATGCAATGGGCTCTTTTCAGTTAAATATTTCCAATATCTTTTTGGCACATGTTGAAGGTGCAGCTTCATGTTTTTTCTTGATGGAATATTGGTACAGTCAAAATATTTTTTCCATAGCTTTTGAAATTCTATCTCCTGTAGATCAAAAGCCGTGTTATTATTAGGGTTATGATCAAAATGATCGGAAAATTCTAGTGTTATTCTGTCAACCTTCTGAAGGTCATAATATAATCCATACCTGCGTTTAAGGTCATAAATAATCCAGCATTGATCGGCATATCTTTGTTCGAAATGCATTTGTATAATCGGCAAAACATTAAAATCTGGTTCGATGCTGGCAAAATAAATCTGATCTTTGGTTAATTTAAACCTGACAAAGGCTTCCATCCGATGCTTTTCCCGGCCGACTTTTTTAGCGGTTTGAGTAATTTTTAGCACAGCAGGATGGCTAAAATCTTCATCGACTTGATCCTGAGTTTTAAAAACATATTGCAGATAGTGGAACATTGTAAGTTCAATACCTTGTTCTTCGCTAAGGAACGCCCAAAATAAATTTCTTCTTCCTGCAGCTGAACACCTTTTTTTAATAGCCAGGTTAACACGGGAAGCCATAGCGTCCTGTGTGATAACATCCTGAAAATCTCCAAATAATTGCTTTGAAGCCTTTTCCTGTACCTGTATATTAATAACCTCCAGCTTCTCTTCATAAGCAACAAATACACAGGTGAGAAAACCTGCCATGCTGCCATCATAACTTAAAACCGTTTTCATGTGTCGAACATTGATAATTGCGGACTGTAATTTTTGGAAAATTTGCTACCGGAACTTTTCAGGATTAGATTTTTTATTCTTTCTGAAGTCAAATCCTTTTTCTCCCAATTGTTAGAGTTGCAGGTAATAAAGTATCTCGCGCGATTAAGGGCAACTCCAATGTTTTTAAGATGTTCCCAGTTTAAACTACGGAATCTACGGGCTTTAATAATTTTCTGGACAGATTTTAATCCTATACCGGGAATTCTTGCGAGCATTTGCTTTTCGGCTTTATTAATATCTACAGGAAAATGCTGCATGTTCCTAAGTGCCCAGCTTAATTTTGGGTCTATATCAGTTTCCAGATTCTTGTGATCTTCATTCAGCAGTTCTCTAATATCAAATCCATAAAAGCGAAGCAACCAATCTGTTTGATAAAGCCGGTTTTCCCGAAGCATAGGAACGGCAGAGGTAAGTGCAGGAAGTCGGGGATCTGTAGTTACGGGGACATAGCCGGAATAATACACTCTTTTCATATTATAATTCCTGTAGAAATGAGTAGCGGTGTACATAATATCCCTATCTGTTTCGCCGGTTGCTCCAACTATCATTTGTGTGCTTTGTCCTGCCGGGGCATATTTTTGGGTAGATTTCAAAATTTTTTTCTCTTCCCTGTTTCTTAATATTTCATTTTTCACCTTGTTCATTGGCTTCATGAAATCTTCGTGATTTTTATCGGGAGCCAGTAATTTTAGACCGGAAACGGTAGGAATTTCAATATTTACACTTAGCCGGTCTGCATATAATCCCGCTTCCTGCATTAGTTCATCACTCGATCCGGGTATAGATTTTAAATGGATATACCCGTTGAAGTTTTCTTCCAGTCGCAATTTTTTAGCCACCTGGATAAGCCTTTCCATAGTATAGTCGGCATCTTTAAAAATACCGGAACTTAGAAAAAGCCCTTCAATGTAATTTCTGCGATAGAAGTTGATGGTGAGATCTACCACTTCCTGTACCTTGAAAGCAGCACGTTTGATATCGTTGCTTTTTCTGGTAACACAATAGGCGCAATCAAAAATACAATGGTTAGTCAGCAGGATTTTGAGTAGGGAAATACATCTGCCATCTTCCGTGTAGCTATGGCAAATTCCCATTCCTGAAGAATCGCCAAGCCCTTTCCCTTTGTTCTTGCGATTGCTACCGCTGCTGGAGCAGGATACATCATACTTTGCAGCATCAGCTAGAATAGCAAGTTTTTCTTTTATGCGTTCAAAATCCATCATTAACAATTTCTTCAAAAATAGGAAATAATCCCTTTGTATGGAAATATTCCTATATTTATTTCAAAGGAAGTTTTTGGAAGATTTTGGGCTATAAATTTATTTCCGCCTGAATAACTTTTTGGTCTATGCCGACTTCTTTTAAAAACTGAAAAACCTGTGGAAGCTGTTTAATCGGCATCCCCGAAATTTCATGTCCCGCTCCTTGGAAGGTATATATTTGGTATGCGGAATTTAATTCCTTCAGCATATCGGCAATGGTTCGCGAACCATCAAGAATAAGATACCCCGGATCTTCAGCAGAACAAAAATGATGGGGAGCGGTAGCATAAGGTACGAGCTTGTCTGCCGTTCCGTGGAAAAGAATCGCCGGTACAACATTATTTTCATTTATATAACGGGAATCCAATATCGCACCCGCAAGAGAAAAAACAACTGCGAAATTATTAAATTTTCTAGTGGAATTTGAAAATAACAGGCTCCTGTTATATACAGCATTTAGCACCGCCTCGGCCCCGGCACTACTTCCACCAACTATTATCTTTGAAGTATCGATTCTAAATTCCTTATTGTGCGCAACTATATAATCTACTGCATCCAAAAAATCATCTGCAGCTTTCCTGAAGGTCTCAATTTTCCCTGAAGCCTGATAGTCACAGCCAAAAGATTGTCCTTTTCGTGTAAGTCTATAGGAAATCTGGATAGCTACATAACCTTTTTTGGCAGCCATTTTTGCAAAAGTTACTTCTCCTTCATTTTTGGGACTTCCGCCGGAAAATCCCCCGCCATGCATAAAAATTATTGCCGGACGTAAAGAAGCTGTGTCCTTTTTAGGTTCATAAATATCAAGTGTAAGTTCCTTACCATCTTTGTGAGCATAAGTTCTTGTTACAGCCTTATCATTTTCAAAAAGATTATCCAAATACCTGTTTTGTGAATAAGAAGAAAGAGTAAGTAGTAGAAACAAGAGGAGAAATATTTTTTTCATTATTGCTGATTTTTAAAGAAAATCAATATAGTTTATTTCAGGCGGGATTTAAGTGGTAATTTTAATATTTATATTTTATCTTCGCACCTAGAATTTAAAGAAATGAGTCTACAGGAAAAAGTGATGGCAGAAATGAAAGCTGCCATGAAAGCCAAAGACAGCACAAAGCTTGAAGCACTAAGAGCAGTTAAGAGTGCAATTCTCTTAGCAAACACTGAAAGTTCTTCTAAAAATGGCCTTTCTGAAGATGAGGAGCTGAAACTTTTGCAAAAACTGGTAAAGCAACGAAAAGAAAGTGCAGCTATTTATAAAGAACAGGGAAGAGCAGATTTGGCTGAACCTGAAGAAAAACAGGCGGAAGTCATTGAGAGCTTTTTACCAGAGCAAATGAGTGAAGCTGAAATTGAAGCCAGGGTAGATGAAGTTATTGCTAAAACCGGTGCCAGCGGAATGCAGGATATGGGGAAAGTAATGGGCACGGTTACAGGCGAAATAGCCGGAAGAGCAGATGGAAAGACCATTTCTTCAATAGTAAAAAGAAAATTAAGTTAGAAAGTTAAAATTTCTTTAACTCCTTATAAATATTAAAGGCCCCGTGGCGCAACTGAATAGCGCATCAGATTTCGGCTCTGAGGGTTGCAGGTTTGAATCCTGCCGGGGTCACCTTATGGGACAAATTCAGAAATGATGAATTTGTCCCATTTTTATTTTCATTTAAATCTCTGTCAATCAGCATGATATACTGCATAGCTTCATTGACTCTTGTGGTTCGATATTTAAAACCGTCAAAAGTCAAATTTTCAGGAAAGATCGAACCAATTATTTTTCTTTTTTGTATTGTTGAGCCTGATTCATATAGATAATCTAACTGTGAAAGATTACTGATGGCCTTATCCCATAAGGGTTCAACGTTCTGCGTGTCGGTTACTGTACTTGTTAGTTTAGCCTCAATCCTGTTTATTGTTTTTTCAGCATCCGCTTTCATCATTCGATAATCAACTGCTTCAATATCACCGCACAAAAGTAACTCCCTAGCTTTACTTAGTTTGTTGTTTTCTTCCTGTAGATGAACTTTCAGTTGCTGGATGGTTACAGTACGGTCTTTTGTCTTTGCTTTATATACTGAAGCAATAACTTCCTTATACAATTTGAGTTTTGGCAATGGACGAACATACCTTCTGATTTCGGAAATAATTTTATCGTTCATATCCGGTGCCTTTAGTCTGAACTTGCAACCGCCTGAACAATGGTAATAATAGTAATGCTTTGAACGTCCTTTTGACTTACTACCTGTAAGCATACGGTCGCATTCAGGGCATTTCAAAAATCCTCTCAAAGGGTAGTTCTCATCCACAGTCATTTTTGTGCGCATGACCTTCTTACGACAATCAAGAACATCCTGAACCTCATAAAATAAAGCTTCGGATATTAGTGGTTCGTGTTGTCCCGTAACCAGTTGGATTTCTTCATCTTTGTATTTTGGGATGGATATTTTACCACAATATACCGGATTGCGAATGGCTCTCCAGAAATTATTCTTGCTACATTTTAGGCCTTTTTCCTTAGCCATTTTCCATACCTGTTCAGTGTTAAAGGTATTTTTTGCCAATTCTTTGAAAGCCCATTTTATAATATCACTCTGGCCTTCTTTGGGAGCAATATATTTTCTGCCACTTTCATTTATTCTATTGACGTAGCCGATTGGTGCGGTTGCCATCCATCGGCCTTCCTTTTTTGCCCTGCGCATTCCATGGAATACGTTTAATGCCCTTCTATCGTTTTCTACTTCAGGAGCAGCAAGATAGAAGGCCAGCATCATCTTATTTTCAGGAATCGTTAGATCCAGCGGTTGTTCTACCGCCTGAGGTTCCACACCTAAACGTCTTAGTGTGGCAATCATTTGATATGCATCTCCGGCATTCCGGCTAAACCTGTCCCACTTGGTAAACAATATCAAATCTGATTGACCCCTGGATTTACGAAGGATACTCAGCAGTTTTGTCCAGGAAGGACGTATAAAGGTTTTTGCTGAATGATCTTCATAGATTACTTTCCGTACCTGAATATGGTTAATTTCACAATACTTGCGCAAACGTTCTTCCTGGTCCCGTTGCGAATATCCCTTGTCGGCCTGTTCATCGGTGCTTACCCGTATGTATAAATCTGCAATTTTCATCTTTCTAACGTATTAATGATGTACCATATAACAGCCTGATGCTGTTCATAAATATACGAAATTCAGGCAGGTTTTGCCAGATACTGATCGACTACAATATCTGCGATCTCATACATAAAATCCAGGATGACTTTCACCTGTTCCGCTGTTACTTCTATACCGTCTTCTTTCAATAGTGCTATTGCTTTTTCAGGCGGAATTTTTTTCACTTCACTTTCCATCTCACACCTCCGCTTTAAAACAGCAAAGGCCCTATGCAGGGCCCGTACCGAAAAATTTAATTTACTTTACCCATTGCTTTATGGGAAATAGATCCTACTTCCCCTGTTTTTATTGAATGAGGGCACATATCGTATGTAACCAAATTCATTAAGATCCTTTACACATTTATGGTAGGTCATGGCAGATGATATTTTTGCAATTTTCATAATGTCATAACTGAATACCGCTATGGGATTGACATTACCTATCTGCGAGCGGTACTCCAAAAGGGCTGCATAAATTCCTATATGTGTAATACTGATACGGCCATCCTGCTCAATGGCCGTAAAAAAGTCAGATAAAGGCTTTAGCTGTTCCATACCATTTACGTTATTGTTGGTCTCTTACTTTTTTTCTTTGCCTTTGGTATATCCGGGGCATCATCGGAAATAGGCTGCTCCTGACTTTTATGCTCCTGTTTAGCAGAGCGGCCTTGTTTTTCCGATTCTTTTTCAGTCCTGGACTGGCGGTTATCCACCCGTTGCATATTGCCATCATAGATATTGAGGGTCTTGAAGCGGGGATTGGCCTCAATAAATTGCTTCTGCTCCGAACTTTCCTTTTGAAAAGTAGCCGATTGCAGGTTTCCTTTTTTCAGGGAATCGATCAGATTGGATTTATATTCTTCATTCCCTAGTTCTTTAATGGGATGCTTACTCAATATAGTTTCCAGATCATAACCATAATTCTGATGGTATTGTTGCATTTTAAAGTTCCCCTTATCATCACTTTGCTTAAAATCCATCTTTAACCAGGCGTTATATAATTGACCCTCTTTGTTGGTCAGGTCCTTATTAACCGACCGGCCTTCCATTAAATTATAGGCTTCTTTAAGGGTAATATTATTGCCTTTGTTGATAAAGAAGGTTTGTTTCATAGCTTCATCAGGTTTATTTTCTTTCTGCACACTTACTTGATACGAGTTAAAGAAATACATATCCGTTTTTTTGGACTTGCTAAAATGTAGTGTGGAATCTACCTTGTCGTTACCAAACTGCGTTTGGTGCGGTATCTTGAATTCAGGTTGTCCCTTTGCTATCTTTTGCTTTAGGACTTCTCCGAGTCCTTCGCCAAAGCCAGTATATTTTATCTGGTCTTTCAGGTATTCAAAATTCTTCTGGTTCATAATATTTTGATTTAAGAGTTATTAATGACTGTACTTTACATTGGATTCTAATGTTGGAAATACAGATGCTTTTATGATCGTACTGTTTTTTACACTCAGCTTGAGATGCCTACCTCCGTTTGCTTCGAATATCTGAATGGCGAAATATTTCTTATCGGGAATGGTGAATTTGGGAACAGCAACCACAAGAGTTTGTGAAGACTGACCGGCAATTTTTGTTGCCTCATTTTGAATGTGTACCGGTGTGATCTCAATTTCCTGTGAAGCTGCCCGTTTTGCTTTTTTCTGGTCACGGATAAAAAAGCGTAACTGGTCAATATCATAGCTGATATTGGATTTGTTAGTAATGGTTAACCGCAGGTACATCAGATTGTCCCGAATGAATATCCCGTTCAATCCGAAACGGATACCATATTTGCTGTGCTTTATTTTACGCCCCTTGTATTGGGAATACAGGGCGTGTGTAGCATATGTTGTGACATCAGCTTCATTAACCGATCCCGGTGAAGGAAAAATAACATTTTTACTATTCCTTTCCTTCATGGAGACATTTAATACAGAAGGTTTAGGCGTATAGTTGATCACAAAGGAATTTAATTCTCCGTCTGCGGTAATCACTGTCAGATTGGTCTCCGGAAAACTGTCCCTTGCCGCTTTCAATTGTAGAATATTGGCAGCCCCCTTGGCTTTTTGTGCCAACACATCTTTACTACCCCTGTCCACACCTACAATGGCACTTGGAAATATAATATTGGTCGTTTTGAAATAAGTAATCTCCAAAGGATAGGGAGCGATGGATTTGGGCTGTAGCTTAGTGCTGCTTTGAGCATTTACATTCAATCCGAAAAGGAACAGGAGAAATCCTATCACCATAAGTGCATTTATCTTTTTCATTTTTATGGAATTTTAAATGATTATTACTTATTGATTATTGATTTGTGTTTGTTTCTCATCTCGGAGCAATACCTGATAGCCCGCTTTCAGGGTTACTTTTATCAGTTTTACTTTTTTACTGAAAAGTGATTTAGCTGTTTCTATACCGGCTCCTGCGGCCTGTGCCTGCCAGGAAGGATCAAGGGAGGTCAATCCTATGTTCTGCATAGAGCGGTCTGCCGATTGTTTGGCAACATCCCGTGTAATGGCACCGGGAATATAAATCCCGTCCAATCCATCCATATCGTACACAGAAAGTTCTACCGGGAAGAGGGAATTACCATTCCTTATACTGTTGATCTTGATATGCAACCTTTCCCCACTAAGGGAAGCGATCCCAAACACAAAGTTGTCTTTGGGAATATGTACCCTCTTAATAAAAACATCATTGACCAAGCGAAGTTTTACGGTAGATCCGTTCACTACGGTCTGGGATTCGTGAATGACCGCCTGTATGGTATTTTCTGGTTGTTCGGAGCTTTGTTCATCGTCCAGGGAATAAAATCCATTTGCCGCGGCGGTAACGGAGTTTCCTCTATGCATCAGGGAAATCCGATCGTCTTCCTGCTCAGTGGATACTTCGTACAATTGTTCCCTGCGAGCTTCAGATAGTTGTTTTAGTTTCTCCTGAACACGCTCCGGATGTTGCACATCCAGAATCTTTTCCAGCATACTGTTGAGTTGTTCCAGTTCCGGGTCAGGTGCTTCAGGCTGGGTCATTATATCCATCATTTCTTCCAGCCTGTCCACATCACTGGAACTCACGGAAGTATTACCATAATTGGCTTTGATTTCCTGTTTTGGGGAATCTTCAGGAACATTATTACGTTCTACAGGCTTATTCAATTCCCTGTTCAAGGTTTCCAGTTTTTTATAAATCTTATCGGTATTCGGATCGTTGCCCTGACCGCTTCCATACAGGGAAGTATTCAAGCCACCGGAAGATAATTGATCGGATTTTGCTTCCTGCTGGGACAATAATTCAACTGTATCGGAAATAATACTGTTTTTATAATTCGGATCATTTTTACGGAGTTCCCTGAATTTTGCTGAATCCTGTTCCGCCCGATTGTAGTAGCTCATTTTATTCATTTGCTTATCATCGGTCAGTTTTGCTTCCGGCAGGTGAAGGTTAAACCCGTTCTGTGGAGTTTCCTGTGCCTGTAATTCTTGTACCTGGCCACCTCCCAATACCCAAAAGATCAGGGTTATGAAAGGAAGTACGAGTAGCGGCAATACCAATAGGAATTTGCGCTGTCTTTTCATTTTCTGTGTTGTTACTTGTTTTTCCATTGTCATTGATTTTTAAAGTTTAGATATTCTTCTTCGATATAGCGAACCGAATCCATCAGTTCCGGACGGTTTGCCATGATACTGTCATACAGTTTTCTGCCTGATGGGCTTCGGGCAAGACTGTCCATGTAGAACCGGAACTTTTGAATGCGCTCATAGTCTCTCCTAGATACCGGTGGAAGGGTTGGTTCCATATCCCCGGATACTGTAAGATGCCGGGGACGTTTGATCGAGGTTACCGTAAAGGCATTTCCCTTACTTTTTCCGGTGATGGCATGTATCCCTAGATAAATACAGTAACTGCTTGTGAAGCTTACAAAAACGACAAGTGCTATGGTTAATGCCCGCTTAGAAATGCTCTTTGTCTTATTGGACATCCATTGTGCCCATTCTTTTTGCAACCATTTGTACAAGGCAAGTAGTCCCTGCATCAACAGTCCGTTTTTACAAGCCTCCTTTTTCTGTTTTACGTTTCTTTTCATCTGTACAAAATTTTATAAGCCACTCATTTGACTTTGATTGTATCGATAAATGCCGGTATGGGCTTAATACCGCCTAGCTGTTGTTTTCAAATCCTTGTTAGCAATGGTTGTCCACCGTTCTATCAGAAAGCCATGCGGATTGTTATCGCTGCGGGATACATTGCGCAATCCCCCTTCGGTAATCAAACTTCGGGTAGTGATACTAGTGGGACGGACAATACGCTGGGTTGCATAGCACCTAAATTTATACGGGTATTCATTAATGTCCACCGCCACGCTATCCACATGGATGGTCTGGTTTACATTCCCTGAGATGAGCCCGGCATAATACCCGTTCTCCTTCAGGTCGTCATAGATTCGTTTAGCACTCCCGTCAGCCAGGTATAAAGCTTTGGTGATATTGGCTGCTATCGCTTTATCATCTGGATCAAGGGTAAAGAACAATTGGTGGAAGGTTTTAACTTGATCCCGTGCTTCCACAGGGATATTGTCCTTGCGCCCCGCGGAATAGGCTTCTAGTGCCTTGCCATTGGCAAGAATGTAAATCCTGTCCTGCATATGGGATACCAGATTAAAACTCTTATAGAGTGCAAAGCAGGATAATAACACTGAGGCTGCAATAATGAGCATTGTAAATCCCCGGATATGCCGAAAAGCCGTATCGATATTTTTCATTTTTTTAAACATGGGTTCTCTTTTTTGCAGTTAAGAATTGCCTTTCAGTTTGTCATTCATATAGCCTGAACCACCACCTTCAGATGTTCCACCTTTGAAATAAGGGTTGGAAGTACCATTGCTGGCCATACCCTGGGAAAGGCGGCTGACAGCATTGCCCATCGCATCCGCCGCCATAGTGGCTCCGCCTGTAGCTGCACCCATAACCGCACTGGAGGAACTGCTGAATATACTGGTCACTTTCTGTCCCAAAGCACCGCCACCTCCCGCATGGACGATGTAATTAGCTACCGAAGGCACGGTAAAGTATCCTACAATGCCGATGATCATAAATACCAGGTAAGCCATATCCGTCCGGCTGAAAAAGGTTTCTCCATAATCCTGCACCTGGGCAATGTCCATTTCCAGCATTTTCTCCTGGATTTTTCCAATGATGCTTCCGAAAATATTGGCTACCGGAAGCCAGAGAAAAATATTTATGTAGCGGGCAATCCATACGGTCAGGGTATGTTGGAACCCGTCGAAAACGGCAATCCCAAATACCAGCGGACCCAAAATGGCAAGTACTATTAATTGAAAGGTTCGCAGGGTATCGATACACAAGGCTGCGGCTTCAAAGAGTACCCGCAGTACTTCGCTCATCCATTCCTTGACCGAATTGCGGAAATTGTAGGAGGCTTTGGACATGGCGAATTTGATGTCGTTGCCAATCCCTTCAAAAAAGCTTTCATCGGAAGGGCTGGCATTATCATGGGTGTATTTATACCACCTGTCACGGTCACCATCACCGCTCTCACCTACATACATCTGCCATACATCCGTTTTTTTGATGGCTTCTTCCTTCTTTTCCAAGAGTACCGCAATTGCCCTGTCGGAGCCTTCCACCATTGAAGCGGTAGCGGTCACCGTTGGTTTCATGATCCCGTTGATCAATCCCAGGACGGAAGGGAATATCAGCACACAAAACCCGATTACAAACGGACGAAAAAGCGGATAAAAGTCGATAGGTTCCGCTCTTGACAAATGTCCCCAGACCCTGGAAGCGATATACCACATGGCGGCAAATCCCGCCAGTGCCTGTCCTACGCCAATGAGTTGACTGCATAGTGGCATCATTTCATCATAGAGTTGCTCCAATACGCTATGCAAGCCGTTCATTTCATCGGCAATTCCCTGTGCACTACCCATAAAAGGCAAAAGCAATCCCGTTACCGCCAGCCAGACGGTTTTTCTATATGTAGCCATAGTTTTGTTTTTTAGTTGTTTATCCCATAGATATTGCGGATGGTCTGGGCATCATTTCTTTCTTTAGCCCTTTGCACCGCAAGAATGGTCGTGTTATTGTTAAAGTATCGGAGAAACATCAGTTTTTCCTGCATATCGGCATAAATCCGGTCAATGGCCTGTAAACGTTCATCATCACTCATACGGGCTTTACCTGCTGTGATAATTACCAGTAATTCATCGAGATTGCGCAGGCTTTCATCAAAGAGGTTGTCATACACCCGTCCGAGATACGCCAGTTCCTGTGGGTTAAAATTCCCGTCACTTTGAAACCGGTCATACACATTCCGGTATTCCCTAACCAGTATCATCTGATAATTCACAATATCACCCACACGTTTGTAACTGCGAACGGTGGGGCTTACTTCCATAAGCCCGTCCAAAAAAACTTTGTGTAGGCTAAAGTTTCCTTCCGATATATCCTTGATGGTATTGTAACCCCCTTCCAATATCTGGTAGCCCTTTTTCATATCGCTCAATATCTGCTTGAACTGGGTCAGTTTCTCTACATTGAGCAAAAGCTGTTGTATCTCTGCGGATTGCGCTGATGCCCTGAAAGAGCAGAAGAACCCGCAGATTATAAGTCCTATAATTATTCCTGTCTTTTTCATGGGTATTCGTTTTGAAGGTTCCTAAGTGTTTTGCCGTATTGTACTTCATGGTATTCCCTGATTCGAACGGCTGCCATCACTTTGGCTTCATTGCCGAAACTTTGCGAAAAGGTGTAATTGTCCTGCATCCGCAAGTAGAGCTTGTCGATGCGGTTCATGCGCTCATTGTCTTCCATTTGTAACTCGGTATCCGTGGTTACCGCAATAAGTTCATCCAGCGCTTGTTCACAATCCTCCAAGAGCCGGGTAAAAACCCGTTGGATATAGCTGAGTTCCGCTTCGGTAAAAGCATCGCTATTGTCAAGTTGCCCGTAGGTTCGCCCGTAATCTTGAACAATGCGTATTTGAAGGGCGATGATATCTGCTACCTTTGCATAGTGTCTGATTTCAGGGTTGACCGTACTCAGGGAGTTTATAAAATCACTGTGCAGGTCAAATTCCCTTTTGGTAAACCCTCCGATGGTGGTCAAACCCTCTTTGGTAATACGATAGCCTTTTTGGGCATATCCAATATATACCTGTAGAGCGGCAATCTGCTGAAGCAGGTATTTCTTCTGTGTCTTTTTCTGGCGGAACCACTCCGAAAAAGTCTGTGCCTGAGCGGTTCCGGCTGCCAAGAATATCATGAGTACTATTAAAATTATCTTTCTCATAGTTTGTGCTTTTAAGGGAGTCCATATAATTTTTTCACGGTTTGCACTTCAATGGAATTCTTTGCCCGGGAAAGGCTTAGCAATACATTCTGTTGATTAAAGCGCATCAGATCATCGTAATTGGCATCGACCTGATCGGCAGCATTGTTGATGATCTCCAAGCGTTTGGCATCGCTCATTGTGGTAGTAAAGGATTGGACGATCAGGGTAATCTGGTCGATGTTGTTCAGGCTTTCTTCCAGTATACCGGAGTACACTTGGGACATATAATCAATCTCATCCGAGGTAAAGTGGTCATCCTGCTGAATAAGCTGCCAGGCATGTTGGTATTCATTGACCAGCCGAACCTGTTTTAGAGTAATATCCCGGATGCGCTGGTAATAGGAAATAATTGCTTTTACCTTAGCCAACTCTTCGTAATACTCCCGGTATTGTTCTTTTTGTTTTTCCGTCCACTCGGAAATCTCATCCAGTTTGAGTTTGGAAAGTGTGTTTTCCAATGTCTTCTGGGCGTTCTGTAACCAGATGGTCTTGTTCTGTAAGCGTTGGATTTTTAAATCCACGGCTTTAATTACTTTTTTAATGCCTGCTTTGATGATCTCTACGATTGGTATCTGCATAGCATTCGCCTGTTGTACCGGTGGTACCGTGAAGGAGATACAAAGGGCAAGTAGTAACATTCTTGCATATTTTTTCATGTTTATCTTTTTTTAAGTTTTAGATCTTCCGCCATTGCGGCAATGCCCTTGCGGATGTCCCCACCAAATTTTGCCGCATATTCCATCAGTTTTACCTTTTCGGTTTGCTCAGTGGTGTAAGCCAGGTATTCTTCCACGCTCACTTCGGTGCGGTACACCTTGCTGAGCATTCCGCCGAGGCTGATAAAAACCTCTTTGTATTTTCGGGTAGGGTCGTTGGCTTTATTGACCGATAACACAAGGGCTTTTTCTTTTTCGGTTAAGCCTAAGAGTTCCTGTATCTGGTCAAATTTGTTTTGGTACTTGCTCTGATCGAGCAGTATTTTACAATCGCTGTTATTGATGATGGCCTGTTTTACAACCGGGGAAGAAATAATATCTTCCACTTCCTGGGTCACCACGATAGCCTCACCAAAGAATTTCCGTACCGTTTTAAAGAGGTATTTGATGTATTCGGCAAAGCCTTCTTTCATCAGGGCTTTCCAGGCTTCTTCAATTAAGATCATTTTACGGATGCCTTTCATTTTACGCATCTTGTTAATGAAGACTTCCATGATAATGATGGTCACTACCGGGAAGAGGATGGGATGATCTTTGATATTGTCCAGTTCAAAAACGATAAAGCGCTCCTGTAAAAGGTTCAGGTTTTCCGTAGCATTGAGCAGGTAATCGAATTCACCTCCCTGGTAATACGGACGGAGTACATAGAGGAAGTTATCCATATCAAAATCCCGGTCTTTTACCCGATCCTGTTGAAGTACTGCTACATACTCATCCCGCAGGAATTCATAAAAGCTGTTGAAACAAGGAAACACCGCCGGATTTTTTTCAAGGTGCTGGTAGTATCCGGTAATGGCATTGGAAAGTGCCACATACTCACTGCGTTTAAAGGCTTCATCATCCTTTTTCCAAAGGGCGAGCAGCAGTGTTTTGATACTTTCTTTCTTTTCCGTGTCCAGGTTGTCACCTTCACCAATAAAGAAGGGGTTGAAACGGATCGGGTTATCTTCACTATAGGTAAAATAATAGCCGTTGACCATGTCACACAGGCCTTTATAGCTATGTCCCACATCCACCAGTACGATATGGGTTCCCTGCTCATAATAGCTGCGGACCATGTGATTGGTAAAAAAGGATTTTCCGCTACCGGAGGGACCCAATATAAACTTGTTACGGTTGGTGCAAATCCCCATTTTCATGGGTTCATCACTGATGTCCACATGCACGGGTTTGCCCGTCATCCGATCCCCCAAACGAATCCCGACAGGACTTAAGGAAGTACGGTAGCCCGTTTCCAGATTCAGGAAACAGGTAGCCTGCTCGGCAAACGTGTCGAAGGTATCGTTCATCGGAAAATCAGCGGCATTGCCCGGAATACCCGCCCAGAAAATCTGGGGGGCTCCGATGGTTTCCTGTTTGGCTACCGCATCCATTTGTGCCAGTGCGGAGGACACTTTGTTTTTTAGGTCTTTGAGTTCTTCCTTATCTTCTGCCCATACCAGTACATTAAAGTGCGCTTTTACGGGGAGGCGTTGCTGACTGATGGCTTCATTTAAAAAATTATTGGTGGCATCACGGCCAATCATATTTTCCCTACTATAAGCGGATAGGGATTGCAACCGTAGCCTTTTGGATTCCAACTTTGCAATAGTCTTCTGGGCATCCTCGATAAAGAGGTACTGATTGTAAATATGGTTGCAGGGCAGTAGTTGTCCCAGCGTAGAGGCAAAGCCAATACTGAATTTGGTTTTATCCGTACTGTATTTATCGTAGTTGATACGACTACCGCAAAGTGCCGGCAGGTCGGCAGCATCTCCCAAGGTGTAAAGCTGGCAATGCTTTGAGCCTACCTGTAAACATTCCTGAAAATTGATGTCTCCTATGAGATACTGGTCATTGCGCTCGGACAGATAGCAGTACTTTTCAATAATGCCTATTGTCCGTTTGCCACTCCAAAGTTCATTTTCCCGTAACCGGGTCAGTTTTACAAAACCACTGTCTTCGATGATGCGTTGGAACTGACCGGTGCAGTCCAGAAAATCCTGTAATAGGGAGGGCTTCAACGTTTCTTCAGGCACAATTCTTCTGCGCAGCAGGCTTGAATAAGCAGAAGTTGCCGTTTTTCGGTTATCCGGCTTTTTGGTCAGCAGGATATAACAGCTATGATCCAGAAAGGGACGTTCATTAAAAAACCGCTCACTTCCCCGGCTTAAAAAGCTGGTATCCGCTTTGGTAAAATCAGGCCGATGCCCGGTTTGCAAAAACCAGTCCTGCTTATGCAGTACACTGAATTTGGGCAATACCTTAATGGCTTTTACCCAAGCCTGATGAAAAGCCTCATACTCCTGATCGGAAAGGGTAAAGATCTCCGGCAGGTCTGCTTTAAACACCACCGTGACATCGCCTTGTTTGCTCAGGATGCAGTCATGTTCCACATCCATAATCGGTAATAGATCATCCAACATTTTTTCCATCTTCACATTATTTTTATCGTTTTAAGAAAGCCTTGCGGCTTCTGGAGCGGATCGCTTTGGGAACCTGTTTTCGTGCCAGGGTTTTCATGAGTCCGTGTTCACCATATTGATGGCTCATGCGGTAGATCTTCATCACCAGCAAGGTTCCTGACCCGAGAATGACACCGATACATACCAGGGTGGGCAGCCCGATAATGTACATGATGGTAAATACAATGAGCAATCCCACAACACCGGCACCCAAATACCAGATGTATTGGGCTTTTAACCCCTTAAATTCAATACTGCGGTTAATTCCTTTATTGACCTGATACACACTGTTTGCCATACGCTTCTTTTTTAATGTTACAATCGCACCCTGCTACGGGGGCGTTCCGATACCGAAGCAGCTACTACGGTTTCTTTCACGGAATGACCGTTTGTTTGATGTTCGCCGAGTTTTATGACCGGGGTTTGTTTTTCATCCGGTTCATTGGGTTGGTGTTGCTTTAACTGGTTTTCCTGAATTTTAATAGCGATCTGCCGTTCCAGATTGGCAAGTTCTGTTTTCAGCTCACGCAGTTCGCTTTCTTTTGTAAAAGGTTTGGTGGTGAGCTTTTCAATCATGGGAAGTTCTGTTTTCAGATCGGAAAGGTTCCGTTCATACCGCTCTTTAAGATGCTCCACCCGGTCAAGGGCATTTAAAAAATGTCGTGCTGCCAGTTTCGGATTATCAGTATTAGGTACACCTTTATTGTAGGTGTATTTGATACCCTCAGCCTGCCTTTTTGCATAGAAGCTATTGGAATACCGATATTCAAACAATCCGTTTTCTTCATAGGTATCCTGTTGCCTGCGGATGTATAACTGAAAACCGTATAGGTGACCAATTTTTTCTTCGTGCTGCCCGGTTTGTGGCTTCCAGTTTTGATACAACTGGATAATATGTTTGCCTATAGCTTCACTGTCCCGACCAGCTGTTCCGTCCAATTGAATAAGGTTGGCTTTGGCACCTTCCTTGGTCATCTGGAGACGGTCTTTATACACGGCTGCATCGGCAGAGAGCTTTCCGAGTGTTTTTTCAGTGGAAGTGTAATCGTTTTGCAGTTTTTCCAACTGGTGTTTATTCCGGGTGAGCTCCCGGAAGTGGGAATGTTTCAGGCTTTCCATCACCGCCACTTTCTTTTCCAGTTTGCTTTTCTCCAAAAGGGAGGTATCCCCGGAAAGGATGGCGATGTATTCGGAAAAGTTCATTCCGCTTTTTTCATCCACAGCCCCTTCATCAATGGTGCGGACATTGAGTTCACTGTTCTTCATTTGGGAAATAAAGGTCTGCTTGTTTTTAAGCAGGTTGAACTTATAGTTGTCCAGCGATTGCTCCACGGCATAGACATAATTTTGTACCTGATTGCCGTAATGTTCTTTGGCAATACGGTTACCTTGTCTTGCCCCACGGCCGTTGCGTTGTTCCAGTTCCGAAGGCTTCCAGGGTATGTCCAGATGGTGCATCGCTACCACACGCTCCTGTACATTTAAACCGGTTCCCGCTTTTTCCGTACTTCCGAGCAGGATGCGGATTTCACCCCGGTTCATCTTACGGAAGAGTTCCGGTTTCTTGCGATCCGTCCAGTCGTGAATAAAAGTGACTTCCGTGGCAGGCATATGAAAGTCCCTCACCAGTTTTTCCTTCAGGGTATCATAAATATTAAAGCGGTCCGGTTTGGGTGTCCCGATATCCGAAAAGACAATTTGGGTACCTTTATGAGGTTGGGTATTGTTATAAATTTCAGCGATCTTTCTTGCGGCGGTGTTGATTTTATTATCCGGATGGTCTCCGTATTTCCAGTCATCCACCATCCGCATATCGGCGGCCATTTTCTTGGCGTAATTGGTTGCAATAAGCATACGCCCTTTATCTTCTTCCGGGGTCAGCCTGCCACGCCCGATCAATTCCCCATTCCCGGTCTTGGCGAATTGCATCAGGTTCTTAATAAAGACCGATTGTTCCGGTGTAGGCGGAATATTGACCAGGGTTTCGTTCAGATCAGGTTTATCCAGGTTGATGTGCCTGGCGGTTTTATAATCGGTAACCTCGTTATAGAACAAAGCCAGTTCAGGGACTTTGATAAAATGGCGGAAGCGTTCTTTGGCAATGATCTCATTGGTGACGCTAAACTCAAAGTCCGTGGTTTTACGGGCAAATACCGCTGCCCAGCCGTCAAAATTCTCAATATGCTGGCGTTCCATTTCTTTGGGTCGCAGGTATTTGAATAGCAGGTACATCTCCGTTAGGCTGTTGGAAATAGGCGTACCTGATAAGAAGGTCACACAGAGATCGGAATTGAAACGCTCCTGCAAGGTGCGCACAGCGAAAAGCATGTTAAGTGCCTTTTGGCTACCTGCCATATTGCCCAGTCCGGCCACCCGATTATGGCGGGTGGTAAAGGTCAGGTTTTTGAATTTATGGGATTCGTCCACAAACAAATGGTCAACGCCCATTTCCTTAAAGTTGATGCCGGTATCTTTCTTTTCTTCAATATCCTTGAGTACCGTTTTTAATTTTCCCTCCAGGTTGTTCTTACGGATTTCCAGACCTTTGAGCATCTTTTTGGAAATCGCCCCCGCCCAACTCCCTTACGGTATTCAGGTCACGTTCGATATGATCCAGTTCCGTCTGGAAGATCTGTTTCTGTATTTCCGGGGACTGTGGTATTTTACCAAACTGGTCATGGGTCAGGATGATGCAATCCCAGTTGTTGTTTTTTATTTCATGGAATAAGCGCATCCTTTTAGCCGGGGTAAAATCATTTTGCCCTGGTGATAATATCCGGGCATTGGGATAGGCTTTGCGATAGGTTTCCGCAATTTGATTGACATTGGCCTTCAGGGCAAGGATCATAGGTTTTTGTACAATATCGAGGCGTTTCATTTCCTGAGCGGAAACAATCATGGTGAGCGTTTTGCCCAATCCCACTTCGTGATCGATGAGTGCCCCCCGGTTCTGGATGATACGCCATGTGGCATTTTTCTGACTGCTGTACAGATCTTCAATACCTAATGCTTTTTTGTCCAGTCCCGGAAAGTTCAGATGGCCGCCGTCAAACTCCCGAAGCACATAACAATTGAAAGTATCGTTGTACAGGTTCTCGATATGCTTTTTATCGGTATCCGGCAGTTCCTTGAGCCAGTCTATAAAGCCATTGCGTATCTGGTCAATCTTTTGGTGTGCCAGTTGAATGGCTTCATTATCGGGAACCCGTATGCTTTTGCCATCTCCAACGGATACTTCATAGGTAAAAAACGGGGTTGTATTTTCCAAAGCATGTTCGAGCAAGGTATAACCATAGGTAGTCCGTCCGCTTTTTGGGGTGACGGCAAATTCCCGGGCTACTTTGGTATTCATCCCGGTGGTGACCTTAAAGGCATCCAGGGAAGGGAAATAGTTGATATCCGTCTGTTGCTCTAAAAGCTCTGCTGCAAAATGTTCATAATAGCTCACGGAAATCCATCGTTCCCCCAGATTAAAATCCAATAGTTCGAAAGGAATACGTTCCGGCTGTACTTTTTCCAAAGCAGTCAGGCTTCGCTGTACTTGTGGGGTATCATTTTCAGTACCCGTTTGTTGTTTTGCCTGTCGTAATTTTTCTACTACGTTACCGCTCAGGAACTGATCTGCGGTTTCCCAATCATTATTTACCGGGTTCAGGTAGATTTGTTCACCCAAACGGGCAATGGTTTCCGGTTCTTCCAATCCCATGGCCGCACCAATAAACCCGATATCCACCTTTCCGGTATCGTTCAGGCTATGTGCCAGAGCTTCTATCGGATCATCGGTGACAAAGCGTTTTGTGGATGCCTGAGCAGTACCGGTCAGCATATCGGATTTGACAAAACGTTCGCCTTCCCTGCGTTCCAAAGAGGATAACATGGTCAAGCCGAAAGCAGTATCTTCCAATATAAGTCTGCGGTTAGATTGGCTGTTTAACTGCCCGTATTGGGAAATGAACCGGTCATAACTTTGGCTCAATTCATGCCGTTCGGTTTTGGGAACCGGAGTTTCTGTAGTTTCTTGTAAGGAGACTTTAAGGTACTGATCCCGCAGGTTGGTATAGTGTTCGTAGAAACGTTTGTCGGTTTGGATTCTTAGGGGCTGGAACACCGCATTCTTAAAATCATTATCAATTTCGGAAAGCGTGCCCACTTGTCCCTGATAAACGATTAGTGTACCTTCTTTATGAAAGGCTTGTATATCGGTAAAGGGACGTGCTGCTTGGCTGTTTAATTGAAATATTCCTTCTAAAGTTTGGTCGCCTTCGTAGGTAAATGCATGGCCAAACCCTGGCAATTGCCCGGACAGGTTTTGCAGTTCATGCCCCAATAAGCGTGCATCCATCCAGTTGGCAGAGAAATGATCAATCTCTTTGATATTGGAATACAGTTTATACAGGTAGCGATTTGATTTTTGTTGTTTGGCTGCCAGGAGTACAATACTCTCGTGCATAGGTTTATCGGTAGTACGGAGTGTACTGATGATCCGTGCACTTTCTTTTCGAACGACAGTTTCATCCAAAGGATTGATATAGGCTATGGCACGGTTGCTCTGTTCAGCTGGAGCGGTATCAAAAAGTCCTAACTGCACCGAAACGGTTTCTGCTTTATTTTCGGGCATCGAAAGATAGGTCAGCTTCCTGCCACCAAAATCTTGTTTTTCTTTTGGTAGGGATTGACTTTCGAAATAACGCTCCCGATTCAAACGTGTGTTAAACCCTTCGGCAAGGATGTATCTGAGTTTTTCACGAATGGCATTGAGGTTTCCATGTTGCCATACGGTTTCGTGTGCCTGCCCGTATTGATTTTTGCCCGGTTGTATGGTATTACCTGTAATAATGTTCCGATGCTGTTGAAAATAGCCATTGCTATGGTAGATTCCGTATTCGTTCTCTGACGGTACGGTAGTAATCAGTAAGGCTTCCTCTTCGGACAGGGTCTCTTTTGTTGCATTCTTTTGGACAATCAGCAGATGATTGGGTGCTTCGGTATTGCCGGTATCCTTCATCAGGTTATCGGGCATAACGGACAGGCTTATAAAATCCGATTTTTCAAACAGGTATTCCCTCGCTTTTTGGTTGGACGGGCTATTTAAGAAAGCATCGGTGGTAATATATGCCATGAGACCGCCGTCAGCCAGTTTGTCCAGTCCTTTGGCAAAAAAGTAATTGTGTATTTTTCCAGATATTGCTTTATCAGGATAGGCTTCATCATAAACTGAAAAGTTGCCGAACGGGATATTGCTGACCATCAGGTCATAGCTCGAATTTTCGGTTATTGGGGTTTCTTCAAAACCGGTTATGTGTGTTTCTGCCGGAACAGGCAGCGTACTATTGATAGCGGAGAGTACCAATCCGGAAAGGATATCTTTCTCTACGGCGGTGATCTTTTCCAAGTCAGGAAAAGCCCTTACAGCTTCACTGATAAAAACACCGGAACCTGCCGAAGGTTCGTACAATCTTTTGGGTTGAAGGTTTTGATCTTTTAGGACAGTATATAAAGTTTCGGGAACTACCTGCGGGGTATAAAAGGCGGTCAGCACACTATTACGCAAAGAAGAAATAATATTCTTATATTGAGTTTCGGTATAGTTTTCCTTCAGTAGGTCATGAAGCTCCATAATACCTGCATGGTGTTTCAGGTCTTCTTTGGTGCCTCCATTGGCTGACCATTCTTCCTTTGTACCATAAGGATATAGGATAGCCTTGATGCCTCCAAAACCTGAGAATTTATTTAGGTTGGAAACTTCATCCGGGCTTAGTTCCTTACCGTCTTGATGGTTCAGGGCGGTTCGGATTGCCCTGATATTATCCTGTAGTTTTTCTGAAATATTGTAAGCCATATCCACACATTATTCATTCTCCCAATTCCTTTATGGCTGTAAAGCCGTCCTCTTTTCCTGATGACTAGCTCTATTTTGTCAGTAAGTAGCTGTATTCCTGTACCTGTCCGATAATAGCGTATCGCAACTGCCTATCGTCTTCGTTTTCTGCGTTGAATCCATATCCGTCAAAAATGTCCTTGCAATAATCAATCAGGTTGACGACTTCATAGGTGAGTGTGCCGCTTTCCCGTAATTGCTCATAATCGGCTGGGAATTCTTCTTCAAGTACTGAAAGGAGGTAGTGGTAACGGGAAGGTTTAAGTTCTTCGGTCATCCGATCCAGACACAATTCCTCCACAACATAGCCGGGTCTGTTTTCAGAAAGTAACTGTTCCGCCAAAGGCATGATCTCCATCACTTTTGAATCCAAATAAGTGGTCACAGAGTAGTCTTCCTGTAGATTGAACATCAATTCGGGATTGTTGTGGACGATAAACGCCCACAACTTTTCTTTTAATAGCGTCTGCATAATTCCTGGATTTTAGATACCGAAGAACGACTGGATCACAGTAGCCACGACCACCAGGAAAATACAACTGCCAAACCAGGCGGCGGCTACCTTGCCGGTGTCCTGATCGCCATTGTTCCATTTCTGATAAACCTTTACGGCGCCGATTAAACCTACTAAGGCACCTACGGCATACATCAGGTTGGTGCCTGCGGCAAAATAGCTCCGTACTTTCATGTTGGCTTCATTAATACCTTCAATACCATCCTGTGCAAAAACACTATAATGGATGGCCATTAATGCCATAGCGGCACAAATTGAAATAACTCTTTTGCGGGTAAACCTTGTTGTTTTCTTGCTGCACATTTTCATAACTCACTTGTATTAAAGTTTAAAATCAAAAGTTTTTAATAAAAAGCGGAACGTTTTCGCTACCTCATGCCCCATCCTTTTCTGCCACACATTGCCCATACGCTCGGGGTAGGGAAGGGAAACACGTTCCGCCGGGACTGCTACCTTTTGTCACTCCACAATTCATCTACTTCCTCTTCATTGAAGGCAACAATCCCTTGTTTTTCACACTCCGATACAATCAGTTCATTGACCGAAGGGCGGAGCGCGGATGTTTTTACCGAAGGAAATTCTTTTAAGACAAGGCGCAGGTACTGCCTGAATTCTTCCTTGACAAGTTGTTTATCAAGCGCATCGGTAATCACGGTTTTCATTTTCTCGATCAGGTGTTCTACTTCGGTAAATTCGTCATTCGCTTCCTCATCAGTAGTTACCGAAATATTTTCTGAATCATCATTTTGCAAGGGTTCATGTTGCGTAAAACCAGATGTTTTTAGGGTGGGTTTTCGTTTTCCTGCCAACAGGTCTTTGAGGTCACTCGAAAAATACCGTACCCCAACAAATAAGTAATAAATAATTAGTAGTATGGAGACTGCCAATAGGTAGTCCGTCCATGAAATCTGAGTAAACATACGCCTCTCTTTTATCGTTCTACAATTCAACTCGGCATTTAATGTCGGGTCGTTTACATTAATCTCGATAGCAAAGAAACGGATGAAGGTGGGCTGCTACAAGTCCAACTTTTTGTTGGAACCTTTTTGTAACCTTTGGAACCTCAATTAAATGAATGTGCTTCGGGGAAGAAAATTTTTTAAAAAAAAAGAGAACCTTCTTAGAAAGTTCTCTTTTGTATGGATGGTATGGAGGGGTGATTTTTATTATTTCATCAATTTCCATTTCCCGTCTGAAAAATGGAGTGTAGCAGAGCGCGCAATCGGTTTTGAAAAATCACGTTTCATTAAAACAGAAAAGGGAGTAACATTGGTACTGGTTACAGTATAAGTCACAGGGATGGATTTTTTACCATTGGATTCAGTGCTATTTCCAAGTTCTATATGGCTTACAGTTTCTTCTGCAATCTTTACTTTTTGTATGTCCACTTTCTTTTCCTTTTCTGTAGGTTTTATCAGGTAGGGCTGCGCTGCTTTGGTAAAAGTAATCAAAGGTGAACCGATATCTTTTAATTTTTGTGTTTTTTGAATAGTAACCATACCTGCGGTATCAAGCTTTAGATCCAGTAGCTTTTTAGCATGAGCGGGATCACTGCAAAAGATATCATAATCAATAGTACGTGGATAGTTCAGTTCTTTACGGATTATTTTAAGGACAGTATCCTTATCAGGTTTCTGATTTGTTTGGCATCCAATCACAGGGATGATCATGAATATGAGAAACAGTTTTTTCATGGTATAATGATTTTAATATTCCTTAATTTTTTTAATAATCCGCTCCAGGGTTTCAATAGCTAATTGTTTATCGCGTTCTTCTGCCACATAAGATTTGCTACGCATGCCATCGTATGATAAATCTTCTTTATAAGGGGTTGATAAATGGGGAACAATGGTTTTAAATACCTGGCTCATGGATTTTGCAACCAATATCCGTAGTTCATCGGAAGCACGAAATATAAGTCCCATCTGGTCGGTGGAAAGCATGCAAAGTACTTTTTGCTTCTCCTTTGCAGTTGATTGCTTTTCTACCGGGTTCTCCTTTTTGCTTTGGAGCGGGACTACTGATAGGTGCAATTTCTTTTCTAGGTAAAGAATCTCTTGTGTGAACCAATTCCCTAGCACGGTTTCCAGGTCATGGTAATTAGGATTTAGAATAACCTTGGGCTTTCGATGTAGTTGTTTGAAAGCTTTGTAATAGTAGAGCAGCATGTCCATTTTTTCACGGGCGGTATCACAATCGTTAATTTTTTCGGCAAGATGATTAGTAAGTAAGTTTATGTAAGCCTTACTATTGTAGTTAAGATAGATCAATAACTCGTCAAGATGAGAATATGCCTCTTTTTGTTCTTTGGTCCAATCAATATTTTCAAGTCCGCGTACA
The DNA here is from genome assembly GCF_031846585.1 of Autumnicola musiva. NCBI lineage: Bacteria > Pseudomonadati > Bacteroidota > Flavobacteriia > Flavobacteriales > Flavobacteriaceae > Autumnicola > Autumnicola musiva. Next base: position 15,228 of record NZ_JAVRHK010000007.1, on the reverse strand, counting down.
AGTGTTTTTTTATAGAAAACATCCCTAAATGTAACTTGGTATCGAAGACAAGGGGTATTTAAAAAATGGTATAATCTGGTCATAACTATTTCAAAAGCCGGATTGGACGTAGAGCTATTACTGTTAATCGATTCCAATTTTTGCAACTTTTTCTTAAGTTTTTGTTGGGTTACAGAAAGATAGGTTTTTGGAACCCGTTCTTCTGGACTGAGATGGTGGGGAAAACGTGTTTCAATAAAGGAGAGGAGTTCATCAATGTTTGAAATTAATACTTTATATACATTTTCTAAATTGCTTTTTTGTGAGGAGGAATTTTGGTTCTCCAGGGTGTGGTCAAGGAGTGCTATAAGAGAGGAGTGGTATTGTTTAATCAGTAGTGTAATTTCCTCTTCATTGTTGCTGGAGAAAATCTGACTTTTTATAAGTGATTGTAGACGAAGGTTTTCTTTTGGAACACGGTTTAGAATATGATTTAGCTGGTCATTATTAATCGAAGCTATATCTGTTCTATGAGGATTAAATGTAATTGTAATCAACAGATCTAGCCATTCCAGAGGATATGGTAGGTTTTCATTTTTCAATGTTATTTTAGATTTAGTAAGGGCTAATTGCATAAAATAATACTTTCTATTGAAAAACTTAGTTTTTAATCAAATTGTGAATAGGTTCTCTTTTTACTAAAAACTGGTTATAAGATGAGTTTGGTAATAGAATTAGTAATTGAGGGTAAAATTTAATGCAGAGGTTTTATACCGCGTTCTGCATTCTTGTATCGGAACCTTCAGAACCGTTGCATTCAAACTGTTCGCTAAATATGGACATTGCTTTCTCGAACATCACCTTCGTATTTAAGGAAAACAAATAATGCCGTTGTTGTGCTATCTTCAATATGAATTTTTAAATGGTAAGAAATTAGGGCCAAAACATAAACAGGGGTAGCGGAGCTAATCTTTTCTCAACCAATCTAAAGACTCAAGGGCAAAATTATCACGTGCCTGGATATAGGCACACTTATCTAAAACCATGGCACCAACTTTTCGCTTTTCAAAACCAGCTGTCAAGCCAAAATCAATCCTGGAGCTGCCCAATTCCTTGGCACGTATTATTGTTTGGTACAACAGCTGTCTATAGATGTTATATTCCCCTGAGAATTCGTAATCCATTCCAATAATGGCAGGGGAATAAATATTGCTGCTATTTTTATAACAGAACATCACACCAACTAAGGGCTTTTCAGTTTCTTTTAAATAAATCATTATGAACTCCCATTGTGATGAGACGACCATATGTTCGAAAAGGGGGAAGGGATACCTAAAAGTGTTCAATCCCAAATTGTTTTCTTTTACCTGCAAATAGAGTTCATAGCTCTGGTTTAATTCTTTGTCTGTTAATTTATCTTTGATCCGAACCTTCAATTTTTCGAAGTAGGGTTCAATATCATTTCTGAAATGTTTTCTTGAACGTTTGCTAAGGGTGCCAACATAATCTTGAGGATCATTCCAAATGAAATTATCGTAAATCGCTGATTGGGGCATGGACACCTGAATGAAACCTTTATTGTGGAGAAATGTTTTGATCGCATCATTATCTGAATCGAAATCCCGGAGGATTAAATACTGCGGTTTCAGTTTCTTTTCCAATATTTCTACTTGTTCCAATAACAGGTCAAAGGCTTCTTTCCAATTCTCTTTTTCCTGGCACAAATAAAGGTGGTCCCCCTCTGTCATCATCGAACCCATATTCAAACAATAGCTGGTATGATAATAAGGTTCGATCTGTCTTGTTTTTTCCAAAGCAAGGGAAACAGATCTTGGGGCGAGCATATCTTCCTTCCATAAGCCATAAGAGAAAAATGTGGCAAGGATACATTTTCGATTTTCATCCCGTACGATAAAGTAGAAAAACTTGTTGTTATGTTCTGGGGAATTATGGGAATCAAGGATTTTTTCTAGCGATTCAAGGCCATTCCAGTCATATAACCCGTGTCCCCCTACAGTTGAATTCCATAATTCAGGATCGATTTCTGCGATAGAACTATAGGTTTCTATTTTTAAATTGGATTTAGTTGCCTTGGAAGGGCTCGATTCACTGCTGTTTCGCCCGAAAGCAAAATTCACACGTTCAAGGTTTGTGTTTGTATCCTCCAATGCTTTTGGGAATTCTTTGGCCAGGGCTTCCACTAGATCCTTGATTTCTTCTTTTTGATTGTGCCTTGAAATTGTAATTCTGAGACCTGTATTTTTTACAGGGACTGCGGGGAAAAAGCCTATGTTGACATAAAATCCCGTAGTGATAAGCCGGTTTACTAGATTGAATCCAGTCTCTGGCATACCAGCACCTATGTAGAACACCGGGGAATCATTATCAACGATTACAGGTAAATCCGTATTTTTCAAACAATGGTTGAAAAAGGAAATCCGATCAGCAAGTTCATTTTGCATTTTATAAATTTCATCGCTTAGATGAATCTTTGCTGATGCCATGGCGGCACCGACTGAGGCTGGTTCCAATTGAACGGAAAAAGTCAGCGGTCCACCAAAATTTTTGACCCTTTGCTGGATCTTCTTATCCTTGCAAACCATTACGGCCCCACTGGCACCAAAAGTTTTGCTCATGGTACCAAACAATATTACCCTTTCGGGCAGTTCCTTCAAGATACTCATAACGTAACCGCTACCGTTTTTGCCTTTCCAACTCATTCCATGTACATCATCAAAATAGATGTGCAGTTGGGGATATTTGTTGCAAAGTGACATCAATTCATTAATAGGGGCGTAGTCACCAAACATAGAATACATGCCATCTGCCATATACCAGATCTTTTTGCACCTGGATTGTAATTTTTTGATCTTGTCCTCCAGCATCCCCAAATTATTGTGCCTAATCATTTCCACTGGTACAGATCGCAGTTTTAGCGGATTTACAGCACTTTGAACACTCCAGTGCACCTGGTGGTCCAAAATGACGCCATCCCCATCATCTACAACGGATGGGATTACACCCATATGTCCCAGGGTACTGTTTTTGGTGATGACAATGGGGCTTCCAAATATTTCTGTCATTAAGGATTCCAGCTCTTCATATAAGGGATGGGAGATATAAGATTTGGATAGGGGGAATTCTGTTCCGTATGCTTCAATGGCTTTGATGGCCCCTTGCTTTAAACGGTTGTCCTGTTCCAGCCCTAAGTAGCCAGTAGTCCCAAAATGAAATAGCTTTTTACCCTTGATTTGGATTTGCCGGCCATCAAAGCGATCTCCTTCCGCATATAAATGAATAGCCCCTGATTCTTTGGCATTGGTCATTACCGAGACCACAGTATCCAAAATGTTGTTGTGTTTGATCTTTGCCATGGGTTTTGATTTAAGGAACAGGAAAACTAAAAAAAGAATTTGGAAATCAGAATTTTCCGTAAAAAAATGGCTGCTAAGTCAATTCTTGTTCTTTAAAGTCAATTTTTCCAAATGAAGTACCGCCCTGTTTGCTTTATTCCATCCACCAACGGAAATCTTATTAAGAAATCGTTATTATTATTTTATTAAATTAGGTTATAAATAGGCCCCAAATGATTAAAGGTGACAAGTATGCGCACTTCTGGATTGAAGAGGGTATTCTAAACTTTGTTTATAAACCTAATACCGTACTCGATCTAGATGCAGCCAAAGCAGTGGTAAAAGCGAGGCTCCGTTTTCAAAACGGGGTTTCCTATCCTATCCTGTGCGATGTGAGGATGTTGAAGACTGCCAGTAAAGCGGCGAGGGAATATTTGGCCGAAAAAGGCTGTTTTAAAGCCTTGGCTGTGGCCATAGTAATGGAAGATGCATATACAGGTACGTTGTTGAAAGCTTATATAAATATTAGCAATCCATCAGTGCCCACCAAGGGATTTTCTACCATTTCTGAGGCTCTGGCATTTTTAAATGACTATAAATAACCTCTTTATGTTTTATCATTATGTTTACTCCTATTCAAAAAATACGCGTACAAGAAATCTTGAATTTCATTACAGAAATTACTTTAGGGAACTATACATACACACTTCCTCTAAGAAACCAGAAAGATGAACTTGAACAAATAGTACTTTCCCTAAATACAATGGTAGAGGAGGTTGATACCGCTGTCCATCAAATCAATTTGGAAAAAAGCAAGGAGGTGATTGAAAATGTAATCTTCAACCTAGATTGTAATTTCCATATCATTTCCTATTCTGACAATGTAGCGGAAATCCTTGGATATTCCGCAGCGGATTTATTGAACAAGCCTGTAAAATTACTGGTTAGCGAGGAAACAAAGCTGCCAGACGACCTTTACAAATTATTGAAACACAGTATAGAAAAGAATGTTCGTTTAAAAGTCGAATTCAGGCACCGCAACGGCTATTTGTGGTCTGGCTACGGCTATTTGCACCAGTTGGTTTCTGGTGGCATAAAAACCTATACCTTATCGGTTTTCAAGGCTGTTTATGAAAACGAAAGACTTACCAATTACCTTAGTGGTCAGAAGACCAGGGCAGCGAAATACCCGAGTGAATACCGAAGTTTGCTTTTGCACGACCAACGGGAAATAGTCAAAGATCTGCACCAGTACGTCATGGAAAGGCTTGATACAAGCCTGCCAAAAATCCGTGAAATTGGTAGGGACGTTGGTTGCAGTGTGAGCAAAATCAAAACCATATTCAAACGTGCCTATGGGGACACCATTTATACTTACCACCGGCGCAAACGATTGGAAAAAGCCTATACGTTAATGAAGAATTCAAATACCCACCTGAATATAATTGCTGGCGAATGTGGTTTTAAAAGTGCTGCACATTTCACCAGGGCTTTTAAAAAAGTTTATGGAATTAATCCGTTGAAGGCCAGGAATTCATAAAAAAAAGCTTCAGGATCAAATCTAAATTCTTTAAAGTCAAGAAGTCAAGGTTTGAAAAATAGAACTTTATTCCATCGGAAATGTAATTATTGGGCATGTTGTCCGGTGAAAATTAAGGATATGGAAAAGGAGCTAAAATATGGTCAAGGATTAAAATTTCCAGCAGCCAATACTGTTTTGAACATACTTGCCTTCTACTTTATTTTCCTATTCGTATTTACGGGGTTCAGTAAACTCACAGATACTCAATCTCTATATACAACCTTGAGCAATGCGCCACTTTTCCTTAATGGGTTTTTGGCTTCTTTCTTATCCCTATTGATACCCATTACAGAAATAATTATTGCCGCAATGTTGGGATATTCAAAGACCAGATTGGTGGGATGGATAGGTGCCATCCTTCTTCTAACAGCTTTTACGATTTATACAGGCTATATTGTAATGATTGCTCCTAATGAACCCTGTACTTGTGGAGGATTATTGGCACTTCTGTCTTGGAAGCAACATTTGGTTTTTAATTTAGTGAGCCTCCTCCTGTCATTTCTTGGATACCATCTGGCCAAAAGGAAGACATGAACTATTATAAATTTTATCGCGATGAAGACAGGAATGTGAGCTGAACACCTGTAAAAGAAAGTAGGCAAAATTTGAATTCATAAAAATGTATATTATGAAAACTAGAAAATTAATGTTACCGATGATGGCTTTTATTTGTGCAATCGGTATGGCATTCACATCAGCGGATGTGGTTGAAGATCAATCAACGGGTTACATTTTCAGAAATGATGCATGGCAACCTGTTACTGTTGATTGTGGTGACGGAGAACTCAACTGTGAAGTTAAATTTTCACAGAATGGCCAGGAATATCCGGTTTTTGAATCGGATCTGGAAACCATGAGGACCGGAGGTGCGACCGAAGCGATTTTAATTAATCCATAAATCGGACTTGTTGTAAGGGAATACCCGGATATCCCGGTATTCCCTTTTTGTTATTGATTATTTGCTCTCCATACAAATTCATACCTATTGTTTTCCTGAAAATAAATTTTTGCCAGGTCAGTAATATCTTCTTTAGATAGTGTAGCAATATAATCTAAAGCCTGGTTTGAATCTGGTAAAATTCTATTGTATCGATATACCTCATATAGCTTGTTGTTCATTTGGTCATTTCGTTCCATATAAGCCTCACGGTAATAATTCGCTAAATTGCTTTTGGAATCCTCGAATATTGCTTTTTCAAAATCACCTCTCTTTATTTCTACATAAATTTGGTTGCATGCTTCCCTAATAGCTTTAAAGTCGGATTGTTGACAAGCTATGGTAACCCCAACTTCCATACGATCCAATTTGTCTTCAAATATTCCCATAGCCCCTTTTTGATAGACCGAGAGTTTATTTTCATATCTTAAAAACTGTATTTTATGGTTGGTGATCATCCCCAATAACTGGACTTTGATTTCTTCTTGCCAATCATAAACACCTTTCTCCTTAATTATGAATTTGGTGGTATATCGGTCACTTGTTTGGGGAAAGGGGGAATGGAATTCCTTAAAAATAGGGCCCTTAGGAATTTTACTGTAATCGGTACTGGTCGGCTTCGGTAAGCTACGACGGTTTGAAGGCAAATTCCCTAAATATTTCGAGACCAGGGATATTATTTTTTCCTCCTGAAATGCGCCGGTTATAATAAAACTGAACCTATCGGCATTTCCATAAAGGCTATCGAATATTCTATAGGCAGTATCCATTCTTGTGTTGTCTATTCCTTTTAATGCTCTAGCTCCATTTAAAGTTGTTGCTTTGTCATCCAGGAGTTCCGCAATTGCGTCGGTCAAATAGGCGTAGACCTTGTCACTTGGCGGATTTTCAATGAATGCTTCTTCATTTTTCTTCCAGTCTTTAAAAGCTAAAGGATCTTGCCGTGGTTGGGTAATAAACAAATAGATCAACTGCAACAACCCTTCGAAATCTTGAGGGTCTGCACTACCTTTTATTCCCGTTTCTTCATACTCAATATATGGCTGCACCCCCTGCCAAAAACTGTTATTTTTAAGGAAACGGTTTAACTGGAATTTGTCAAATTTACCAACCCCGGAATTTTTTACTATTTTGGGTGCATTGATCGAAGAAAAATAATCCTCTTCTGGAAAAGAGGAAGCTCCTTGGTTCCTGAATCCGTGCAGTACGATCTTTTCCTGGTTGAATCCAGATGTTGGGGTATAGTTCATCAAAATAATCCTTACACCGTTTTGTAGCTCTAAAATTTTCTCCCCGTAAGCCCCTACACCAATTGTTTTATAATTGGCTGGTTCCAATGCTTTTTTAGTATTTTCGTTCATCAAAACATTTGGGGTTTCAAGCGGGGTATATTCCTGCAATGGTCTCTTATGGACTTTCTGAATCTCGTTCCTGAACTGCTGTTCAGAAAATTTAGAGATCCCACTATTTTGGGATGTTATAATACCAATGTCATTTGGGGAAAGGTGGATCATATTTTTAATCGAACGGTTAAGTTCCGGCAAGGATAAATGGGATAACCAATAGATTTGTTTTTCAATTTCTTCTTCACCCATACCTTCTGAGTAAATTTCAAAGTCCCTAATCTGGTTTAGCAAAAAGGATGAATCCTTGAAATTCAATCCTTGTAAACCTGAAAGCAGTTCATTTTTAACCAATGCCCATTCTTCTGGCTTTAAACCGAATTCCTTCATCTGGTTCAAAATGTACATCATCCGTTTTAGCCCTAAAGTTTCTTCCCCAGGATCGGAATTCAATTCCAGTTTTAGAGCTGGTGGATGACTTTTGTAAGAGTACCTGGACAATATATCAAAGGTGTTTAGGTACTCGTTTGATTGTTCCTTAAAGCGATCATTTAATGTTCGGGTCATGGCCTCCCATATAAGTTTTCGTTTTGCCCTACCAAAAGGCGAAGGCATTTTTGCCATTTTAGGGTCACGGAAAAATAATTGTATTTCAGTTCGAATTGGCTTCTGTTGTTTTATCGAATCACTATTTCGCTCAATAACCACGTATTGGTCCGGTTGTGTAAAGTAAAGTGAATCACAATTTTTAATGGGGCGCGGATTTGGCTTGTTAGGCACATTTGAAAAAGTTTTCGTTATGGTATTCTGAAGTTTTAATGGATCAACTATATCCCCGGTCACTATCAAAGTCATGAGATCAGGGCGATACCAATCTCTATAGAATTTCCTGACTTCCTCTATGGGAAAATCTTTGTTATGCCTAAAAAAGGTGCTGAAATCATTTCTACAAGGAAACAGTTGGCTCCGTAAACTGGACTGTAACATTATTGTCTCAAGGTTTTGATCGGTCTGGGAAATAAATTCCTGTCGCAAAACCCCTCTTTCAGAATTGATATCGGTCTCGCTCAAGGTTATACCAGAAAGGATATCTTTGTAGAATAGCATTGCTGCATTGAAAGCCTCCCCATTACCTGTAGGAACGATCAATTGATATTCTGTTTTGTCCAAACCTATATTGAATATTTTGTACGCCACACCCTTACCGGCAAATTTTTCATAATCCTGTTTAATACCCCTTGGGAAATTTGTACTGCCTTCCGAAACCAAATGCTCTACTGCATGGGCAATATCCATTTGATTTTCATCTTCTTGGAGGCTTCCTACCTTAACCAGTAAATTCAGATGGATTTTTCCGCTGTTATCTCCACTTTGTTTGATATAGTAGGAAAATCCATTGGCAAATTTTCCATATTGCAAGTGGTTTTCGAGCGTATTCAAATTCCTGTTTTCCATTTTGTTGTTCTGCCCCAACAGTAGGTTTATGGAGCATAAAACAACCAACGGGATTGAAACCATATTTTGCATTTTGTTATAGATCATCTGGGACAATATTTAATAGCCGGGGTTCTGGCCTAGATTAGGGTTCTTGCTTCTTTCTTCTGCGGGAATAGGATAAAGCACATCCGTCTCTTGCCAAGTTGGAGTCTCACCTAATACTTCAGTTGCATTTTCAAGACGCTTAAGGTCCAGCCATCGATGGCCCCATTCAGCAAAGAGTTCTTTTGCACGCTCCTTCATTACTAGGTCCATGATTTCTGAAAGGTTTAGATTTGGATCTATATCAGATGTTGAATCTATACCAGCCCTTTCCCTTATTTTGCTTATATCATCAATGGCTCCTGAAATGTTGCCCAAATTTGCACGTGCTTCCGCCCTTATTAAGTATTGTTCACCAAGCCGTAAAACCGTGGCATACTCGGTAATATTGTTGATGCTGGACCGATCTTTGTATTTATGGACAAAATCATATTCATAGTTTTCGTTAGAGAAATGGCCAATCCAACTGGTTGATCTTAAGTCTGAGCTGTCCAGTGTGGAAACAAATTCGGGATTGAGTTTAATGGAAGTGGAAGAGCTGCCTATAAACGTATAGCCTTCATTGGTTGATGTCAATATGTTTCCCCGCCCTGCTGGGGAGATTTGCCAGATTGCCTCAGAGCTATTGGCGAGAAAAACTTCATTTAAGGATGGCAGGCTATATAGGGAAGAAGCATCAATAACTTCGGAACTCAATTCTTCGGCCTGGTTCCAGTTTTCCTGGTATAGATTCACCCGTGCCAGTAGGGCAGTGGCAGCATATCGGTTCACATAGTAACGTTCATTATTGATATAATCTTCATCCAATACCTCCCTTGCCCGTTCCAAATCAAGAATGATTTGTTCATAAACTTGGGAGGTTTCAGTACGGGGTATAAGGGAATTTTTGTCATAGTCGGTAGAAAGGACCAATGGGACATCTCCATAAAGGTTGACCAGGTAGAAATGGCAAAAGGCCCTTATAAAAAGGGCTTCCCCCTCAAGTCTATCCCTAACAGGCTCAGATATTCCTGTTGAGTTTTCTATACCCTCCAGGAGGTTGTTGGCTAGGTAAACAATGTTATAGGTACTTCTCCAAATCGCCAGGACCCCGGTATTTTCTGTAAAGATTTCATTTTCAGAAAACTCAACCAAAAAAGCATTATTGCTGGTCACTGGTTGCAGTAGATCGGCAGATAGACCACCTAATACAGAAATGCTGCTGGTGGTCCCCCCTGAAAAAGTGGCATTGAAGAGTTGGTAGTATATACCCTGCATTGCACTTTCAGCAGTTTCATCAGAAGCAAAAACCGTTTCTGTGACCATTTTATCATCAGGAACATCAACCTCCAAAAAACTTTCGCAGGAAGCTAACAAACAGGTGCCCATTAAAAATAAGAGCCTCTTTATGTTTATCGATATTTTCATAATTTTCATTTTAAAAAGTTAATTCAATACCAGTGGTTACTGTTCGCAATACTGGCAGGTAGGTGCCTATGTCTTGTGGATCCAATCCCTTGTATGGGGTGAAAGTGAGCAAGTTCTGCCCGTTCAGAAAAATCCTTCCATTGGTTGATCCTATTCTTTGGGTGAAAACCTGGGGGAAATTATAGGCTACAGAAAAGGTTTTTAGCCTTAAAAAGGAAGCATCAGTGGTTGTGAGGCTACTATTGGAAGCCAGTGTATACTGTCTGCCTGCCAAGGTGGTTTGGGAAGGGACCTGTAGGTTATTGGAGTCGGCCACACCTTGTAGTTGGTTAACAATATTGCCAACATTGCCCGTTTGAAAAAAGGCACTTCGCCCTTTTTGCTTTACAAATTCCCATAGGAATTGTGCTGAAAAATTTTTGTAGATGAAAGTGTTGTCAATTCCTCCAAAGTAGTTGCGCCCATTGTTACGTACCACGGTGCGATCTTGATAATCAAAACTTCCATCATTGTTGATATCCGCAACACTGTACAAACCAGTTTCAGGATCAATGCCTATGTAGCGGTACAAGAGGTTAATGTTCAAAGGTTCCCCAATGCGGTAGATGTTCGCATAAGCGGTTTGCTCAATATCGGGAAATTCCAAGAGCTTGTTCCGGGGGAAGCTAATGTTGAATGAAGTTCTCCAATTAAAATCCCTGGTGGAAATATTCCGGCTTGTAAAAACGAATTCCCAACCCGTATTTTGTACTGTGGCGGGGAGATTGGCCAAAATAGTGTTAAAGCCTGTTGTTGATGGTAGTGGAAAACCAACCAGCTGATTGGAAGAACGGTTCCGGTACCAACTAACTTCTGTGTTCAATTTATCCTCAAAGAACCCCAAAGAAATTGCCGCTTCTATTTTCCTGTTTTCTTCCCAGGAATAATTTGGATTGGTGAGTTGTATTGGAATGAGCCCTCCCGGCGCCTGTGTCGACTCGTAGGCGTCGAGGTACCCATAATCACCAATCTGGTCGTTACCTGTTGTACCAAAACTACCTCGAAGCTTTCCAAAACTTAGAAAGGTCAAGTTGTCACTTATAAAGTTTTCTTCAGAAAATATCCATGCGGCACCTACAGCCCCAAAATTTGCAAACCGTTTGTTCGATCCAAATCTCGAAGATCCATCACGACGAGCGGTCAGGTTTAAAAACAGCTTCTTTTCCCAATTATATCCTATTCTGGCAAACAATGCGTTGTACCTATAATCGATGGTACGGTCTGTATTTACAATGACATCTTCGGCCACCATTAAATTCCCAATTTGGGCTTCGGCACTATACCCATAACCACTCATGGTGATGCGGGAATCACTGTTTTGCTGAAAAGTAGCCCCAATAAGAACGTCCAATTCATTTTGGCCAAACTGCTTGTTAAAAATCAGTTGTGGTTCTGCAAGCCAGGATTTTCGGCCTACAATTGAATTGATGGAGCGGGCGGAGACCGATCCCCAATTTTCTGGGTTGTACGATCGTTTGGGCATTTTTAGAAGTTCGTCACTATTATAGTTGGTATAGCCCAGGTTGGCCCTAAGCCTCAAACCTTTCATTAATTCATAGAACAAACCCGCATTGGCCAATAAATTCTCCGATTTAGTGGTACTTGTATTATATAAGCCAGCAAGAGGATTGGTCCTGTTTCCAGCCTCCCAATCTTCCCAATTTAAGGTGCCATCTTCATTGTAGATAGAAGGCGCATTGGGGGGGAGGTTAACTGCTGTGGAAACCAGTGAGGAATTTAAGGAATGGAGGAAGTTATTGGTATCAGCACCATAATTTAGGGAAATATCCATATTGAACTTCCCGTTGTCCGAGGTGTGGTTTACTTGTAGGGAGGTGGTCACTTTTTGGTAATCCAAATCGCCTGGATAAACCGTTCCTTCCTTGTGATAGCCACTTCCCAACCTCAGGGAGGTGTTCTTATTTCCACCACTGACTGAAAGTTGTGCATTTTGAATTTCTGCTGTCCCACCAAAAAAATCTTTTTGCCAGTCAGTGTACCTATCCCGGTCCCATACCAGTAAATCAAAAGCATTGGATACAATTGGTTCTACTCCATCATTTTCGAAAGCTTGTTCCCTTATGCTTATATACTCCTGCGTGTTTAGCAAATCCATTTTTCGGGAAGCCTGTCCCATTCCAGAATAATATCGTGCACTTACTGCTGTTTTTTTTGCGTATCCTCTTTTAGTGGTGATAAGTACCACTCCATTAGCACCCCTGGAACCATAAATTGCCGTTGCATCGGCATCTTTTAAAATCTCGATACTTGCAATATTGGATAATCCAATGGTGTTAAGTGGATCTATACCTGTATTGGAAATATCCACCGTGTAACTGGGTATGGGTGCAGAATTGATTGGGACCCCATCTATGATGTATAGTGGTAGGTTTCCATTGTCGTTCTGGGTATCCCGTAAACTGTTTTGTCCCCGGATACGGATTTTTGGAGCCATACCTGGCGCCCCACCTCTTTGGGTTATTTCCACCCCCGCCATTCTTCCTTGCAACGCTTGAATTGGGTTTACAATGGGTTGCAACTCAATGTCTTCGCTGGTTACCCTGGCGATACTTCCCGTACGCTCCCTTTCGGTGGTGTTGTAGTACCCTGCATTGATCTCCACTTCCCCCAAAGCGGAGATATCCTCTTCCATTTCCACGTTTACCTGCTGTTGCTGTTGCAGTACGATTTCAACGGGTTTAAAGCCGAGGTAAGAAAAGACGAGTGTGTCGCCTGGCGCTGCCGGAATGGAATATTCCCCGTCCAGGTTGGTGACTACCCCTCGTGTTGTATTCTTTACTATTATGCTCACGCCCGGGATAGGAAGGCCGTTTGTATCGGTTACTATTCCCGAGACTTCCTGTTGTTGCTGAAATAGGGGAGTAGTAGGTGCTGCATTGGCAGCCTTTGACAGGAAGAAGAGTATCCCGCCAAGAATAATTAGCGCCACCCATTTAAGGCGCGAGTAATTATTTTTCATAATTTTACGTGTGTTTTGAATGAAACATTGTTTTATTTAAGCTTAGGCCTTCCCCTCCAGACGCCAATCTTTAGTAAGGGAAGGCTTTTAGCTTAATTCAAATAGCCCCTTTACCCTCTATGAAGGAATAGTGGCATTCCGGTTCCCTATAGCCGAAACTGCAATATTACTAATGATCCCAAGCCCTTAAGGGGCTTTTCCCAACCCAAGCTGTAAAAAAATGTAGGGCATTACAGCACCCACGGGATTGTAAAAATTTTGGCCTGTCCCGCAACAAGCCTAAGATTAGACATACTTTTAGATAACCAAAACAATTATTTTGGTGTTGCGGAACTTAAAAAATTGTAGAAAATCACCTTGAAAATTATGAAGAGAAACGACGTAGTTCGAACTAAAAAATAGACGTGGAACTCAACTTATTGTATAGGAGGTACTGGCGGTACCTTTACCACAAATAAGTGAGCCCACGCCGTTTTATGAGCGTGAGCATGATCACTTATCATCCCGTGGTAATATTAAAACGCCAGTTTTCCTATACGAGATTCAAAGCGTATGCTTCTATATTTTTTAGAAGTAAACGCAAATATAATATCACTCAAATATATATAAAAATTTTTAAGTGCGTACGATCGTGCGCAATTATTTTTCAAAGTTCCTCTTCTTTTGTTATATGGCTGGTATAAATTTTATTATTTGTGATTTTATAAATAGGGAGTGGATAAAGCCATGGCTTGATCAGAAACGATCGCAACGTTCTTTCGCTGATAAATGTAACGTGGAAGAAGGAATCATAAGAAAAATTAGAGGAAAAGCAGAATATCGTATTCCGGTGGAAACTCTCGAAAAAATTTGTGATGGTCAAGGAATTAGCCTTCATAATTTTTTCAAGAAATTGGGGAAATAATTATTCAATTTCGAAACAAATAAGCTTAACTAACTGGTCTAATTGTTACTTGTAGAAGTAATTATGGTATACCTCAACTTCAAATTGAAAAGTCTATAGTTCCAACTGAATGCTTATCCTCTAACTTTGCTCACAACTCTTTTCTTTACGGTTTGCCGTATTTTTCTATTATTTTAATGTTTTATATTTAGGGAAACTGGGTTTATCCCGGTATTCTTTAAATTAAATGGTTATTTTAGATGGGGTAGAACGAGTTGTGTGTAATTTTGTAAGAGAGATAGTGGACATAGAATTAATTTGAATTATTAATTATTTAAAAGTTAATTTGTGAAATATGAAAAGAGTGGATTTATTATAATGAATATAAAACAAGATAACTTGGATATTGATATTGTTAAACGCATTGCAAAAGACTATAATACACTTGATTACCCAATAACTCTATTGTCGCATTTAGAAAAAGCATATCCAAAAAAGAACTTTCATGGACATTCTAAATTCGACTTGCACCGGATAATAAATAACCTCCTAATGAATAATTACTCCGGGGAAAATATACATAAATACAAATTAGTTGAGAAATTCAAATCTCTTAAACGAGTAACCGCAGCATTTGAAATAAACGTGAATAGTAGCAGGCTAGATTTCCTTGCCATAAATGGTGTGTCTACCAGTTTTGAAATTAAATCTAGATTAGACAACCTATATAAATTAAACAAACAGCTAAATGATTATCAAAAAGCGTTTGAATTCAATTACTTAGTTATTGATAAAATTCATCTAGACAATGCGTTAGCGATGATTCCGGAAAATATTGGACTATGGGTGTACGAAAAAAACAAATATAATGAAGTCAGAAAAGCGAGTTTAAGCAATAAAATCGATACAAAATTTCAACTCAGCCTACTAACTAAGAAGGAAATGAGGCTATATTTTAATTGTGATAAACCTAAGTTGATTATTGAAAAATATGACAATGAGGAAATAAATAAAGCATTTAAATCGATATTAAAAACTAGATACAATACAAAATGGAATTTTCTTGTGAATAACCGGAGTAAAATATTTCCTATTGATTTTCAATTTTTCTTTAAACAAAACATAGATCCAAGTTCCGTTTACAAGTGTTAGTTTAATTGATTATCATCAATTTTTAGCTGAAGGC